>CAZMKU010000149.1:0-1715 GCA_964567085.1 uncultured Clostridium sp. | reverse complement strand
TGGGCGCATCAAATATGGGTGTCCAGGCGAAGCTTATGTCGCAGGCTATGAGAAAGCTCAACGCGGTTATCTCCAAGAACAACTGTGTGGTAGTATTTATCAATCAGCTCCGTGATAAGATAGGCGTGGTATACGGTAATCCCGAGACAACAACGGGTGGTAAGGCACTTAAGTTCTACGCGTCCGTTCGAATTGACATTCGCAGAACCGAGCAGCTCAAGAACGGCAGCGAGATCGTTGGTAACAGAGTTAAGTGTAAGATAGTTAAGAATAAGGTGGCTCCTCCCTTTAAGGTTGCGGAATTTGATATTATGTACGGCAAGGGAATTTCCCGCGTGAGTGAGGTTATTGACTTTGCGGTTATGATGGATATTATCAAGAAGAGCGGATCCTGGTTCTCCTACGAGGGAGAAAGACTTGCGCAGGGCAAGGAAAACGTTCGCAAGCTCTTTGAGGAAAATCCCGCGCTTTGCGCCGAGGTTGAGGCAAAGGTTCGAGCTATGAAGAGCCGCGGCGAGATTGTAAACGAAGAGGAATTTGAGATTGACGATGAAGACGATTTTGACATCAGAACTCTCGAAGAGAGCGACGACTAATACAGAAAACACACCTTTTGCAAGCGTGGTATCAATATCCGCGCCCGAGGGCAGAAGCGAGCTTCTTATCGGAGTTCTGCTTGAATCGACCTACGGCAAAGAGGAGAAGTCATACCTTGTTCCTCTTGAAATGCTTGATTCTGTAAATATAAGGCTAAAGGATCTTCCCTATGAGATAGGTGAGGAGACGCTTGACGCGCTCGTTGAATGCGACGCGGTCGCTCGCGCTCTGCGCCGTGCTTACGGAATTATATCCTATGGCGCCTGTTCGTACAAAAAGCTTGCGAGAAAGCTCAAGGAAAAGGGAGTTGAGCGCAATATTTCCGATATTGCCATTGAGATAGTCAAATCCAAGGGATATATTGATGAGAATGATCTTGCGTTGCGCACGAGTGAATTGTGTCTCAAAAAATTTTGGGGACGCTCCAGAATCATTCGTAAGCTCCGCGAGGACGGATATTGCGACGAGGCGATTGAGAGTGCGCTTGAATATCTTGATACGGTTGATTTTGCCGAGCAGTGCGCAAGCCTCATAGAGAAAAGATATATGCTTATTCCGACCGACAAATACGAAATGCAGAAGACCTTTGCTTCCATTTCAAGATACGGATATAGCGGCGCGGAGATAAGAGATGCAATCAAGATTTATAATTCGAGAAATTGAAAAGCTCACGGCAACCGCCGTGAGCTTTTACTTTTAAATATTATCAGCCATTTTGTAAATGAATTTAACGGTGTCGTCCCAGCCGATGCAGGGGTCGGTAATAGATTTTCCGTATATGCCCTCGCCAATTTTCTGCGAGCCCTCCACAATATAGCTTTCAACCATAAAGCCCTTGAAGAGCTTGGCAATTTCGGGATTCTGACGGCAGGAATGAAGCACGTCGGATGCGATTCGCTCCTGCTCCTTGTACTTTTTAGCCGAGTTCGCGTGGTTGCAGTCAACTATAAGCGCGGGATTTGCGAGTCCTTTTTTCTTGTATTCGATAGCAAGATGCTCGATGTCCTCGTAGTGATAGTTGGGGAGAGATTCGCCGTGCTTATTCACATATCCGCGCAAAATCGCGTGCGCGCAAGGGTTGCCGCTCGACTTTACCTCCCAGCCGCGATAGAGGAAGG
>CAZMKU010000148.1:0-1806 GCA_964567085.1 uncultured Clostridium sp. | reverse complement strand
TCGACCCTGCGAGAATCTTCAAGAACAAGAAGATGCCCGGTCAGTACGGTAACGAACAGGTTACAATTTTGAACCTCAAGGTAGTTAAGATCGACAGCGAAAAGAACCTCATCGCGGTTAAGGGTGCTATCCCCGGCGCGAAGAACGGTATCGTATTCGTTCGCGATTCTATTAAAGCATAATGGAAGGAGGAATTGAATAATGGCTACAGTTAAAGTTTATAACATGGCCGGCGCTGAAGTTGGCACAATGGAACTCTCCAATGTTCTTTTTGGAGCAGAAAAGGTTAATGAAGCAGTCCTCCACGCCGCAGTAAGAGCATATTTGCTCAATCAGAGACAGGGCACACAGTCTACACTCACTCGCTCCGAGGTATCCGGTGGCGGTAAGAAGCCCTGGAGACAGAAGGGTACAGGTAGAGCTCGTCAGGGTTCAACTCGTTCTCCTCAGTGGACACACGGCGGTATCGCTCTCGGCCCGAAGCCCAGAAGCTACCGCACAGGTATGAACAAGAAGACAAAGAAGCTTGCTCTTATCTCCGCTCTTACGGATAAGGTAAACAACGGTAAGCTCATCGTTGTTGACGACATTAAGCTCGACACATACGCAACGAAGGTTATGGTTGCTATGTTCAAGGCGTTGGGCGTAACAAAGAAGCCCCTCGTTGTTCTTCCTACAGTAGACAACTTCGTAGTTAAGAGCTGCGCTAACATCCCCGGCGCAAAGACATGCCTCTACAACACAATCAACGTTTACGACATTCTTAACGCAGACACATTGGTTGTTACCGTAGCAGCAGTAAAGATGCTTGAGGAGGTATATGCATAATGAGAATGCTTGAAGATGTTATTATTAAGCCCGTTATTTCCGAAGCAAGCATGGACTTGATCGGTCAGAACAAGTACGTATTCAAGGTAGCTAAGGATGCAGATAAGGCAGAGATCGCGGCAGCGGTTGAAAAGATGTTCCCCGGCACAAAGGTTGAATGCGTAAACACAATCAACATGAAGAGAAAGCCTAAGAGATACGGTGTGCACTTCGGTTACACATCCGCATGGAAGAAGGCAATCGTTACACTTACAAAGGACTCTAAGACAATTGAGTTCTTCGAAGGCATGAACTGATAAGGGAGGTCGAAGAAAATGGCTACAATTAAGTATAATCCTACGACACCCGCAAGAAGACACATGTCTGTTACTGATTACAAGCAGGTAATCACAAAGGATACTCCTGAAAAGAGTCTCGTTGTAACAAAGAAGAAGCATGCGGGTAGAAACAGCTACGGACGCATCACGGTTCGCCACAGAGGTGGTGGAAACAAGGTTAAGTACAGAATTATCGACTTCAAGCGTTTGAGCCTCGCTCCCGCTACGGTAGTTGCTATCGAGTACGACCCTAACAGAACAGCGTTCATTGCTCTCCTCGAGAATGAAGCAGGCGTAAAGAGCTATATCATCGCTCCCGAAGGCCTCAAGGTTGGCGACGTAGTTCACACAGGCGCTGATGCAGACATCAAGCCCGGTAACTGCCTCCCCATCGCAAACATTCCCGTTGGTACATTCATCAACAATATCGAAATTTATCCCGGTAAGGGCGCTCAGCTCGTAAGAAGCGCAGGCGTTGCCGCACAGCTTGTTTCCAAGGAAGCAAACGGTATGGCTCAGGTAAGACTCCCCTCGGGCGAAGTTCGTTTCATCAGACTTGACTGCAAGGCAGTTATCGGTCAGGTAGGCAATATCGACCACGACACGGTTAAGGTTGGTAAGGCCGGTAAGACAAGACACAAGGGCATTCGTCCTACAGTAC
>CAZMKU010000147.1:0-1821 GCA_964567085.1 uncultured Clostridium sp. | reverse complement strand
TCCTCTTCCTGAGGCGCAGATGGACCGTTTCATGTTCAAGATAATAGTTAAGAACCCCTCCCTCGATGAGCTTATGGACATCGTTAACATGACCCAGAAGACCATGGCTGAGGTTGCGGATGCCGCTTGTAACGGCGCTCAGCTTCTGGAGATGAGAAAGACCGCAAACTCCATCCCCGTTGCTACCGACGTTATGAAGTACGCTATGATGCTCTGCTCCGCTACCCACCCCGACAGCGAGTGCGCTACCGAGGCTGCGAAGAAGTACGTCCGTCTGGGCGCATCTCCTCGTGCAGGACAGGCTCTCATCTCCGCCGCAAAGGTAAAGGCACTGATGAACGGCAGATACAACGTATCCTACAGCGATATCAACGAGCTTACCCTCCCCGTACTTCGTCACCGTATCAAGCTGACCTTCGAGGCAGTTGCAGAGCGTGTTACCGCTGACGACGTAGTTAATATGGTAGTTGCCGAGGTTATGGAGAAGAACAACGTCCCCGGACCCAAGCCCTATAACAAGCCCGCAGTTGAGGCTCCCGCAGAGACCAAGAAGCACGGATTTGGTAAGAAGGCTTAATAACGTGAAAGTTTACTCTGTGCTACGCCTTAGTTCACTATTTCACGTCTAAACTTCTTCTAAAAATGGGACCCAACCCATTTTTGTTGCTTCGCAACCCGAAGAAGTTCCATAATTTTAATTGAACTGAATTACTGAATACCGAACAAGAAAGGTAAACAATAATAATGAATGGAATTTTAAACGATGAATTTTTCAGTCGTTTGGAGACGCTTTCTCTTGAGCTACGCGCAAATCTCGGCGGATTTTTCGGAGGCAAGCACCTTGTGCGAACCTACGGACAGACCGTTGAGTTTGCGGATTACCGCGAGTATATGCTGGGAGACGATATCCGAAGAATAGACTGGAATCTGTACAGCCGTTTTGAAAAATTCTTCCTGAAGTTATTTACAGACGAAAGACAGATGCACACGCAGATCTTTATAGACTGCTCGGCATCGATGGGTAAGGATATGCGAGAGAAGGCAGACTACGTCGTGGCGACCGCCGCGGCGCTGGGCTATCTTTCGGTGCATAATATGGACAAGGTATCGTTCAAGCTGATCAAGGGAAACACCGTTGAGGACTCCTTCGGCACTATAGTCGGAAAGAGAGCGTTCTTCAACGCCATCAGCGCATTGGACGAATTAGAGTTCACGGGAGAGACCGACCTTTATAAGGCGATCACCTCCTGTCCGAATATCGGCGGGAACGACGGACTTACCGTTATCATATCCGACTTCTTCACAGACAGCGATTGGAAGAAAGCGGTGGATTATCTCGTATACAAGAAGAAGCAGGTGCTTCTGCTCCAGATCATGACTCCCGATGAGATTGAGCCTGCATACAGCGGACGCGTCAATCTTATCGACTCCGAGTCTGAGGGTATGGAGGATATCAAGAATATGCGAATTAAGATAAACCGCTCCAACCAGCTTGCCTACGAGGAAGCGCTGAAGGATTTCAAAGCGGATATGCGTTCCTTCTGCGCCTCCAGAGGTGCGGATTTCGTAACCGTCAGCACTGCCGAGCCCCTTGAAAAGATGCTTTTCAAAGAATTACTGAAGGTGGGAATAATGGCATGAGTTTTTTGACCCCATTGGGCTTTCTGGCGTTTCTCGGCGTAGTCGCGCTGATCATAATCTACATCATAAAGCCTAATTATCAAAACAAGATCATTTCCAGTACCTTCATCTGGAAATTGAGCTTGAAATACAAAAAGAAGCGTATTCCAATCTCAAAGCTGAGGAATATCCTGCTGTTTA
>CAZMKU010000146.1:0-1900 GCA_964567085.1 uncultured Clostridium sp. | reverse complement strand
ACATTATAGAAAATCATAATTGCACCTCCATTTTTTATTTGGTATATTTTCCCTGTTATTATTATATCATATTGTTGCTGTATTGTCAATAGACGATCAATTTGCTTATATCGCAAAGTCAGACACATAAAAATTCCCGCCGTGGACTCCACGGCGGGTTAAATGTTATTCCTTTGGTTTGATCGCCTCACTGATTACGGGGTGACGTCCGCAGGAACGGGATTTCGACTCCGTGCAGAAGCAATAGGGCTTATTCTGCTCACACTTGGGAACGAGATATTCCTCGAGCATAGGCTCAACCTCGAAAACCGCCTTTGCCATCTTCCTTGCAAGCTCACGGATCTCCCACTGCGCGCAGGCGCACATTCTCTCGTTACAGAAATGTATAAGCTCGCGCAAATTCATCTTAACGCATATCTGCGTAGTGCAAGCGTTGGGAAGAAGCATTCTCGCATCCTCCGCAGGAATACCCATAGATAAAAGCTTGGAATAGGATTCCTGAATTGCCGTCAAGGTCTTATTATATTCCTCCAGCGCCTCGGGATTTCTCGCAACCGTATGGGGCACAACCGACTCAAAGCCATCCTCCTTGCAGTATCTCTGGCTTCTCTGCGCATAGCTTGCCATTCTGTGACGGACAAGCTGATGGGTAAGCGCGCGGCTGACACCCGTGATCTTAAAGGAAAATTCCGCAAATTCAAGCACGCTGTGATGACCGCTGCGATAGCAATGTCTCATTATCTTTCCCTTGGTGGGCTGACTGTCATAGCAGGTGCTTGCGGCAATTTCAATGGTATCAATAGGGTCGCGCGTGTAGTTTATAAGCTTAACTTCCATTCTGTGTTCCCTTCCTCGTCGAATTCATATTAAAAACATTATACCATTCAGGGCGAATTTTGTCAATAAAAATATAGCGGTAAAAAACGAATTTCACAGTACGCCTTGACAAGACTTTTTCGATTTGTTATAATAATGTATATTTTAATTGAGAAAAGGGGAATTCCATATGCAGAAAACATATATTCCCGAGGGCTACACCCCTCATCTTGATAAATACGATACTCAAAGAGCTATCGCATATATAAAGGAGACCTTTCAGGAGGAATTTGCCTCCGCGCTTCACTTAAAGCGCGTTTCCGCTCCGCTTTTCGTAACCGAGGCAAGCGGTCTTAACGACAATCTCTCGGGTGTTGAACGCCCCGTTTCCTTCGACGTCCCCGCGATCGGAGCTGAAGCGCAGGTGGTTCACTCGCTCGCAAAATGGAAGCGTCAGGCATTAAAGGAATACGGCTTCAAGCTCGGCCAGGGGCTTTACACCGATATGAACGCCATTCGTCGCGACGAGGAGCTGGACAACGTCCACTCCATATACGTTGACCAGTGGGACTGGGAAAAAATAATTTCCAACGACAACAGAAATCTTGATTATCTCAAGCTTATCGTCAGAGCTATCGTCGACGCTATCTGCAAGACGGCGGACAGACTTCACGTTCGGTTTCCCCAGCTTCCGCAAAAGCTTGTAAACGACGTTACGTTCATCACCACTCAGGAGCTCGAGGATATGTACCCCGAAGCGACTCCTGACGAGCGCGAAAATCTCTTTGCTTATCAGCACAAGACCGTGTTTATTATGCAGATAGGCGGCAATCTCCGCTCGGGCAAGCCTCACGGCAGCCGCGCGCCCGACTACGACGATTGGACGCTCAACGGCGACCTGATCTTCTGGGACGACACACTCAGCCGCGCACTTGAAATTTCCTCAATGGGAATTCGCGTTGACGAGAAGGCGCTCGACCGCCAGCTCACACTCGCGGGCTGCAACGACAGAAGAAGCCTTCCCTTCCATAAAATGCTGCTGGCGGGCGAGCTTCCGCTCACCATCGGCGGCGGTATCGGTCAG
>CAZMKU010000145.1:0-1911 GCA_964567085.1 uncultured Clostridium sp. | reverse complement strand
CTCTGGGAAGTGCGAAGCTGAAGAGCTTATCCATAAACTCATACATCTTCTCGCCACGGAGAGTGACCTTAACGCCGATCTTCATACCCTCACGGAGCTTGAAGTTAGCTACGGACTTGTGTGCGTAGGTGGGAACGGCTCTCTGGCCTGCGATGAGGGAGATCTCCTCGATTACGTTGTCGATAACCTTGGTGTTATCCTTTGCATCGCCGCAGCCTACGTTGATAACGATCTTGTCAAACTTCGGAATCTGCATTACCGAAGTATAACCGAACTTCTGCATGAGTGCGGGAGCGACTTCATTCTTATACTTTTCTGCAAATCTTGACATTTCAGTGCTTCCTCCTCATTATATTTCTGCGCCGCACTTGCAGCACAGACGAACCTTGATTTTCTTGTCGCCCTTGGTTACATAACCAACCTTGGTACGAACACCCTTGTCACACTTGGGGCAAACGAGCTGAACCTTGGATGCGTAGATAGCACCCTCGGTCTTAACTATGGAAGAATTCTCTCCCTGCTTTCTAGCCTTAGTGTGCTTAGATACGATGTTTGCGCCTGCAACGATTACCTTTCCCTCAGAGGGAGCAGCCGCAATAACCTTACCGCGAGTACCCTTGGAATTACCGGAGATAACAACGACGGTATCATCTTTTTTAACATGAAGCTTTTCCATTATTGTTTCCTCCTTAATTAAAGTACTTCGGGCGCAAGAGACATGATCTTGGTGAAGTCGTGCTCACGAAGCTCTCTTGCAACAGGGCCAAAGATACGAGTGCCCTTAGGTGTCTTATCTTCCTTAATAATTACTGCAGCGTTCTCATCAAACTTGATATAAGAACCGTCTGCACGGCGAATTTCCTTAACAGTTCTAACAACAACTGCCTTGACAACATCGCCCTTCTTTACAACGCCACCGGGAGCTGCTTTCTTAACAGCGCAAACAACGATGTCACCGATGCTTGCATAGCGGCGTCCTGAACCGCCGAGAACTCTGATGCAAAGAAGCTCTTTTGCACCGGTGTTGTCAGCGACTTTCATTAACGATTCCTGCTGAATCACTGTTTTTTCCTCCTTATTCGGCAAGCTTTTAACCTGCGTACTGGTTTAGTGACTTTAGACTTAAATTATTTTGCCTTCTCTACGATTTCAACAAGTCTCCATCTCTTGGTCTTGGAGAGGGGTCTTGTTTCCATTACAGATACGGTATCGCCGATTCCGCAGATATTAGCCTCATCGTGAGCGTGGATCTTAACCGTTCTCTTGATGATCTTGCCATACTTGGGGTGACGAACGTTGTCAACGATAGCTACTACGATGGTCTTATCCATCTTGTTGCTTACTACCTTGCCAACTCTTACTTTTCTGAGTTCACGAGTTTCAGTCATTTTCATTACCTCCCATTATGCATTCTTCTCGCGAAGAACTGTCATCACGCGAGCAATGTCATGCTTTACTTCTGTGATCTTGTGAGGCTTGTCAAGCTGATTGATTGCAAGCTGAAAACGAAGATTGAAGAGTTCTTCCTTGAGCTCGCCGAGCTTAGTATTCAGATCTTCGACGGTCATTTCTCTGAGTTCTTTTGCATTCATGGCTTAAACCTCCTCGTTAGTTTCTAAATCCGACTTCTTCACAAACTTGCACTTGATGGGAAGCTTGTGAGAAGCAAGACGCATTGCTTCCTTAGCCTGCTCCTCGGTAATGCCGGCCATCTCGAACATAACGCGTCCGGGCTTAACGACAGCTACCCAGTACTCGGGAGAGCCCTTACCGGAACCCATTCGGGTCTCAGCAGGCTTCTCAGTGATAGGCTTATCGGGGAATATCTTGATCCAGACCTTACCGCCACGCTTTACGTATCTGGTCATTGCGATACGGGCAGCCTCAATCTGATTGGATGTGATCCAAGCG
>CAZMKU010000144.1:0-1914 GCA_964567085.1 uncultured Clostridium sp. | reverse complement strand
ATTTATAGGCTCACTCATAGGCTGCCAGCGTCCCATTCTCAAAACGTAACACAAGGGATTTTTTATGGGAGCAACGTCGGAAAATTCTCCTCTGCCCGCCATATTTGACTGACCTATCATCAAAAACGACTGTATCCTACCGTCGTTTATCCTTACTCCGTCGTTTATCATAAATACTCCTTAATGGGATAACAACTACAATTTATCAAATAATCTTTTCCGTCATAAAGCGCTCAATATACTCCATCGCGTCATATACACTCAGAGGGTGTCCGTGGGTATATCTGTCGTTGTCTTCTCTGTCAAAATGTTCTGTTGAAAATACAAACATATCGCCGTCATCGTACAGATCAAATCTACCCTTTTCGGTCTTTCCTCGAATAACGGGAACATCAATGGTATATCCCTCGTTCAGATCAATCGTATTGGTTAACGTCAGATCGTATTTGTTCTTCAAACCATTGTAAATAACCTCAATGTCCGAAATAATTGGTGTCCGTTTTCGCTTTGTTTTTTCCTTTGTGAGACAAACGACGGACTCAACGTGTCCCGTACCGGGGAAAAGATCAACGGGTCTGACCTCGCCAATATCATATCCTGCCTCCGCAAACCATTTGCAGTCGCGGGCAAGAGTATCGGGGTTGCAGGAGACGTAGACAATTCTCGGAACGTCGAGAGAGTCAAGGTAGTCGACAAGCTCGCGCGTAGTTCCCTTTCGCGGCGGGTCTATTATAACTACGTCGGGGCAAAAATCGCCCAAGGTATCCTTTGCCGTTGCAAGCAGACCGCGCGTGTCCGACGCGTCTCCGCAGAAAAAGTATGCGTTTTTGATGCAATTATTCGTTGCATTCATTTTTGCGCACTCCACCGCCTCGTCCACTATCTCAACGCCGACCACCCGCGCCGCATCCTCCGCCATTGAAAGTCCTATAGTTCCCGCGCCGCAATAGAGGTCGGCTACTATCTCCTTACCCGTCAGAGCCGCGCGCTCACGCGCTAAGCCGTAAAGCAGCTCGGCGCCGTCGCGGTTGACTTGATAGAAGGAGCCTGCCGAAATAATGAATCTAAGATTGCAAAGTTCGTCAACTATATAATCGTTACCGCCAATACAGATAAATTTATCACCGAGGATAACGTTTGTGTTCTTTTTGTTGATATTGAGCATAACTGACGTGACCTGCGGGAATCTTTCGCTCACCTCAAGGGCGAATTTCTCGCTCACGGCAAGCTTATCCGCGTTGATAACGAGGCAGACCATTATCTGCCCAGTTTTCTCCGCGATTCGCAGGTAGATGTGGCGCAAAATGCCCTTGCAGCGCTCCTCGTCGTATGCTTTTATTCTGTTTTTCTCGGCAAAGTCGGTGACAAACGCCACTATCTCGCCAAAGATCGCGGGCTGGAGCATACATTTCTCGCAGGGAATGAGATTATGCGTCTTGGTCGCAAAAAAGCCCGCGCGGACTCTGCCCTGCACCTCGCGCACAGGGTACTGTCCTTTATTTCTGTATCCTGCGACCTTGCCCGTATGGGCGGTGTCAAGCACCTTTACGTCGGGAAGTCCCGCCTTGCGAAAGGCGTTCTTTACATAGTCACGCTTGAGGACAAGCTCGTGCTCGTACTTTATGTTTCTGTAAATACAACCTCCGCAGGACTGCGATGCCTTGCAATCGGACTGTCTTAATCCCTCACCGTCGGCGCGGTGTGGCGAGCTTGTGATTATCTCCTCAAGACGACCGACGAGGTATGACGACGCGGTCTTTATTATCCTGGTTTTCACCACGTCACCCGTGACTGCGCCCTTGACAAAGACGACGACACCGTCATCCGTCTTTCCGACGCCGCACCCGAGGTTATTTAGATCTGTTATTTCAAGCTCGATTATATCGTTTTTCTTTATATTCATTCAAACATTTC
>CAZMKU010000143.1:0-1920 GCA_964567085.1 uncultured Clostridium sp. | reverse complement strand
GTCCGTGTATCAGAATCTTATGATGCAGTGCATAAATCTCGGCCTTGAAGATCCCGATACGGAAATTCGCCGCGTGCTCGAGATCGTTCGTATGCAGGACAACGCAAGCCTCAAATTCAAGTCCTGCTCGCTCGGTATGAAGCAGCGCATCGGTATCGCCATGGCGCTTCTTGGAGACCCCGCGCTTCTCATTCTTGATGAGCCCATCAACGGTCTTGACACCGACGGTATGCGTATTATGAGAGAAATTCTCATTGATATCACAGAAAAATACGGCTGTACTGTTCTTATTTCCTCTCACATTTTGGGCGAGCTTGAAAAGATCGCAACCCATTACGGCATTATCCGTCAGGGTAAAATGATAATGGAGATCTCCGCCGAGGAAATGGATTCAAGAGCGCAGGTGTTTACAACGCTCAAAACAAAGGATACAAACGGAGCTATGAGGATTCTTTCCAGAAAGTACGCCGACGTGCGACTTGAGGGAGATGCGATCAAAATCTTTGATATTGACGACACCGCCGCCGTTGTTGATCTTCTTATGAAAAACGGTCATATTGTCAGCGAGATCAAGAAGAACAAGATAGGTCTTGAGGAATATTACATTGAGCTTATGTCAAAAAAGGAGGGCGAATAAATGGCACGCGAAATTACATTCAAGTCCCCGAGCTTCAAGGAAAGACTCCGTGGAATGCTCGGCGTTGACTTTTACCGTCTTTTCCATACTCCTTTGTTTTATATTTTCCTGTGCATAGCGGCGATAATTCCCGCGATGGTATCGGGTATGACAATGATGCCCGACCGAAACGGCAACACGATGCAGCCGCTTTACTCTAACGTGTGGCAGATAATTGCTTCGTCAAAAACCCTTTACGTTATCGAAACGATCGCAGACTACGCCAATATGAATATGGTGTTCATCTTCGGCGGCATTATGGTTTCCATATTTATAGGTCACGACTATAAGAGCGGATACGTAAAGCAGCTCTTTACCACTCACGCGAAAAAGCAGGACTATATGATCTCAAAGACCCTTTCGTGTGCATTTGCGATGGCGTGTATGTGCGTAACGTATTTTTTGGGCGGTACTGTTGCAGGCTTGCTCGTAGGCTACGAAACCGACGTCAATATAGGCTCGCTTGTTATCGCTATTGTCGGTAAAATGACAATGTCGCTCGGCTGGGCAAGTCTTTATACGTTCCTCAACGTAATTTTCAGAAAGTATTTCGGAATTTCTATCGCGTCGAGCTTCTTCTTCGGCACGGGAATTCTTATTATCGGCGTTGCGGCAATCTTTGAAAACCTCGCGATCCCTACGTTCTTCCTCAATATTTTCCTTTACGGCGCGTCGGTCAACGCTAACCTTTCAAGCGATATCAGAGCTTTGATCATTTGTATTGCGACCTCTGTTGCTTGGGCGGTATTTTATAATGCCCTCGGCTCGAAGATTCTTTCTGAGAGTGATGTATATTAAGAAAGGGGATAAATAAATGAATGCAATAGAAATTAGAAATTTATCCAAAAGCTTCGGTCCAAAGCAGGCGGTGTGCGGTCTTGATATGACCGTTCCCATGGGCGCGATCTACGGCTTTATCGGCGAGAACGGCTCGGGCAAATCCACGACCGAAAAAATGATCTGCGGTCTTATCCCCAAGTCCTCGGGCAGTATCAAGCTTTACGGCAGAGATCACACCGACGGCGACGTAAGAGCCAAGGTCGGCGTGCTTATCGAAGCTCCCGGATGCTTCCCTTCTCTTACGGTATGGGATAATATGATGCTCCAGGCAGCCAATCTGTCCATCCCAAATGCCGAAAAAGAGGTTATAAAAATCCTCAAAACCGTCAGAATGGAGGGCGCGGCAGGAAACAAATACAAGAACTGCTCGCTCGGTATGAAGCAGAGAGTCGGTATCGCTATGG
>CAZMKU010000142.1:0-1956 GCA_964567085.1 uncultured Clostridium sp. | reverse complement strand
TTGAAATTACAACTTTTATAGTATACCATAAAGAAGTTGAAATGTCAACAAGTTTCGGAATGTTGATGTTCTTAAATATTGTAAACATTTTCCGAATGAAAAAAAGGATAGGTTTTCACGCCTATCCCATTTCAGTTTTATGTTTATGTAATATCGAACAATGCGGCGAAAAGGTATAAATACGAATTTTTACCGCAAAGACGCTATATCGAGCTTTTCTTTGGCTTCCGCAATGCAGATTTTGAGTGTCGAAGCCGCCTTCACTTTGTAAAACCTTGCACTTGCATAAAATCACAAAGTGAATTATCGAATATCTCTTGACTTTTAGGGGATAATATGGTATTATTACTTTGTAAAACCTTGTATTTGCATAAAATCACAAAGTGGAGGTATGTATGAAGAGTATTAACCGCGACCTTTATTTAAATCAGATCATCGACAGAAAAGAAAACGGTCTTATCAAAATAATCACCGGCATTCGCAGATGCGGTAAAAGTTATTTGCTATTTAACCTATACTATAACTATCTTCTTGAAAACGGTGTAAGCGAGGATCATATTATCAAAGTTGCTCTTGACGACGATGATAATAAGGAGCTGCGTGATCCTGATAAATTATCCGAGTTTCTTCATAGCAAGCTCTCGGATAATAAGAATATGTACTATGTTCTGCTCGACGAGGTTCAGTTCGCTATTTCGGGCGAGGAGCTTCGCAAAAACGAGCCTATCCGTCTTTACGGTATCCTGAACGGTCTTTTACGCCGCAACAATGTTGACGTGTATATCACCGGCAGCAATTCAAAATTCCTTTCCTCGGACGTTATGACCGAATTCCGCGGAAGAGGTGATGAGGTGCGCGTGTATCCGCTTTCTTTCTCGGAATTCTTCTCCGTGTATGAAGGCGATAAATACGAGGCATTCACCGAGTATTCTACCTACGGCGGTTTGCCATTGGTTTTATCAAAAAAGCGCGATGCCGACAAATCCAAATATCTTCGCGATAACCTCAGCGAAACCTATATTAAGGATGTTATCGAACGCCACAATATCGGGGGGGACGTGGTAATGGACACTCTCGTAGAAATTTTGGCTTCTGCTATCGGCTCGCTTACCAATCCCCCCAAGCTTGCGAAAACCTTCAAAAGCTCGCAGATCAGCACCTCCGATGTTACCGTTTCAAACTATATCACTTATTTAACCAACGCTTTTATTATTAATCGCGCGGAGCGATACGATGTTAAGGGACGAAAGTATATTGACAGTCCGTTCAAGTATTACTTTACCGACATCGGTTTGCGTAACGCTGCGCTGAATTTCCGTCAGCAAGAGCGCACTCACATTATGGAGAATATCATCTATAACGAGCTTTTGATTCGTGGCTATAATGTTGATGTTGGTATTGTAAGCTACACTCGTAAGAATGCAGAAGGAAAACGAACTACCGTTCACTCCGAGGTAGACTTTGTATGCAATCTCGGAAGTAAGAGATATTATATTCAATCCGCTTTTGCAATCCCCGACAGAGAAAAAATGGATCAAGAGACCGCTTCTCTTGATCACATCGATGATTCGTTTAAGAAAATTATTATCGTCGGTGATATTATCAAGCCTTGGACTAACGAAAAAGGCTATCTCATTATGAGCATTTACGATTTTCTCCTTAAGATCGACAGCTTGGAGATGTAACAGATTTACCTGCCTTTCACGCTTACTTTTATCTGATTTGTAAGCGTAAGAGGCAGGTTTTCTTGTCGGGCGTTTTCTTTGCCTTCTGCGATGCAAATTTTGATATGTGAGAAGCTGCTCGGCGTTACAAATTTCACGGATATGTATCCTTGACATTTCCGTGGATTTATGGTATAATGATTTCGTTAATAAGATTTCTCGCAGGAGTGACGGCATAGGTTTCCGCGGCGATGATTTGTGGGAGGTTTGTGGTTGACCACAGTTTTGACCA
>CAZMKU010000141.1:0-1970 GCA_964567085.1 uncultured Clostridium sp. | reverse complement strand
CGCCGACTGCTCGGCGTCCATGGCGCGTACCTATGACATCGAGATCAACATTCCTTCCATGAACGGATATAAGGAGGTAAGCTCGGTTTCCAATGCGCGTGACTATCAGGCTCGCCGCGGTATGATGAGAGTGAAGAGAGCTGACGGTCGAATCGAATATCTTCACACGCTCAACGGCTCGGGTCTTGCGACCTCGAGAATTCTTCCCGCGCTCGTGGAACAGAATCAGAATGCGGACGGCTCCGTAACAGTTCCCGAGGTTCTTCGTAAGTATCTTGGCGTGGACGTAATTAAATAATAAAGGCAAGCAGAAAGAGAACAAATGTTCTTTTTCTGCTTGCGTAACTGTAAAAGAGAGAGCAAAAAATGAATGTAAAAGTTATTTTTGGGGGCGAGAAAAATGGATTTTTCAGCTTTTTTGAAAATATTTTCGATGTTTTATTCAATCCCGAAAAGGTAGCATATGAGAATTTTGACGTCGGCTCGGGCGGAATCGTATCTTTGCGAATAGTGATCATAGGATTAATGCTCGGCTTTTGCGCGGCTGCGGTCGTGTCGCTCTATGAAAAAAGATATATCGGCAGATTCGTCAAGAAGCTTTTGAATGAAAATTGCATAGACGCGGAGAGCGCGAAAGCTCTCTCCGAGCTTGGATTTGAGAGATCGGCGGCGGTTCGTTCGAGCCTGAAGCGGGGAGCTACGCTCAGAAGATGGGTAAGGTGTGTCGAGGAGGACGAGTTTTACGCGTCTGTCGAGGCTAAAAGAGCGGAATTTGAGGCGGAGCATCCTGATGAGAGGTATGAGACACCCGAGTTCAGAAGAGATTGCGACACTATGCATTTTTACGTTCCGAGCGAGTTAAAATATAAGGCGGACGTTAAATTCAATACCAAGGGCGCGAACGTGGTTTCCGTGATCCTTGTAATTCTGGTGTCAATTATTCTGGGCGCCGTGCTCTGCTCGGTAATTCCCGATATTTTGACCTTTGTGGACAATTTTATATCAATAATTAAAAAATAATACGGAGAATATATGAGAAAACCCATAATCGGAATTATGCCGTCACATGACGGCGATTATATGAGACTTAAGAAGACCTATCACGAGGCGATATGGTCGGCAGGCGGCGTGCCGCTCACGCTGGCATATACGACCGACGAGGATAGACTTTGCGAGTATATAGATACGTGCGACGGATTTCTTTTCTCGGGAGGTCTTGACGTTGATCCTGCGCTTTACGGCGAGGAGATATCTCACGAGACCGTTGAAACAGATACGGCGAGAGATGATTTCGAGAGCAAGATCTTCCCCTTGGTTTATAAGACGGGGAAGTCGGTGCTCGGTATTTGCCGCGGACTTCAGGTGATAAACGTGTTTTTGGGCGGAAGCCTTCATCAGCATATTGAGAATCACCGTCAGACACCCATTCCCGGTACACAGCCCATACAGAAGGTAAAGGTTATCGAGGGCTCGGCGCTCCACGAGATCACGGGCGAGGGCGAGCTTATGGTAAATACCTTTCATCATCAGGCGATAAAGGAGCTTGCGAGCTGTCTTGAGGCGGATGCTATTTCGGAGGACGGAATTATCGAGGCGGCGCATCATAAGGAAAGAGAATTTTTTGTGGCGGTACAGTGGCACCCCGAAATTTATGTCACCGCTGATGAGTCTATGCAGAAGCTTTTCCGAAAATTTATTGAAAGCTGTAAATAAAACAAAAGGTTTAGCCTTAGCGTGTTATCCTTAACGGAGAACACGCTAAAACTAAGTTTGCCCTGCGGGCAAGTGAAGTTATCTGCGATAGTGAAGTTCACTTTGTGAGTAAGGTTTCGCCTGCGGCGAAGCTGGCAAACTTAACTTCACTGCGAGCGTAAGCTACGCAACTTCACTGTGCATAAGCACAACTTCACTTTTGCGTCAGCAAAAACATCACTAACAGAAAAGAGAGAACATTTCGGATTAAACCGTTT
>CAZMKU010000140.1:0-2031 GCA_964567085.1 uncultured Clostridium sp. | reverse complement strand
GCGTTCGACGGACTCCAGCAGCTTATCGAAAAGCGCAAAGGAAGCCGTACTATCGGCTTTGACAGCGTATCGAGCGCAGATAACACAAGAGCTGTAAACCCCGCCAAAACGGGAATTTACAAGGACGTAACGGCTCACGATATAGTAAAATACGGTCTTATCCCCGAGCTTGTAGGCCGTATGCCCGTCATCGTTTCCCTCACCGAGCTTGACAACGACGCCCTCGTTCGCATTCTCTCCGAGCCCAAGAACGCGGTGCTCAAGCAGTATATTAAGCTCTTTGATATGGATGGCGTAAAGCTTACCTTCGAGGACGATGCCCTCACCGCAATCGCCGAGCTTGCGATCCGGCGACAGACGGGCGCGCGCGGACTCCGCTCCATTATGGAAGGCATTATGCAGAATATTATGTACGAAATTCCCTCTCGCGACGATATCGCAGAGATAATAATTACAAAGGAATGTGTTAATAATAATGCAGAGCCTAAAATGATTTTCAAAGCTCTGCAGCTTGAAGCTCCGGCAGAAGCGGTTGGAGAATAAATGAAAAAGAACCAACGGATTAGCGTAGTGCCCTTAAGGACACTACGCTAATCCGTTGGTTCTTTTTTGCTATCAATAAAACGTCGCAACCTCTTGCTTAGGCTTGTCCGTATATGCGCTCTCAAGCGCGTAGATAACGGGGCCCTGACGGCCGTACATTTTATGCTTTTCAATTCGGATAATTCCCGTAACCGTGATCCAGTCGCGAGTCTTGTAGGCTACGTTAGACTTAAAGCGGCAAACGAGTCCGTTATACGCGATGTCGTCGGCGCAGCAGGTCATAACGTGTCTGCCGATTACAAGTCCGTCCTTGCCAAGCTTCATATCGCGGGCAACGATTCCCTTGAACTTGACGGTCTTGTTTTCGTATTTCATCATATCCTCGCCGAGATCGCGATACCATATCGCATAATCGTCGTCCTGAATTTCAATTACGTCGGCATCAATATCAAAAGGCAGCGGATCCTCGATGTCGTCGTATTCAACGTGTCCGTCGGGATAATCGTAAGTAATTGCCGCGCGCTTTGATGCACCGCGTACTATCTTGTGTACTTCTTCCTTGTCAATGTTATCGGGCGTACGGTTGAGCACGACCATTTCACAACCGAGAAGCTTATCAAACATAAGGCTTCTCATATTCTGATTGTAAATAAAGAAGGTATTTGCATCCGCAAACATCATATTCTGGAAGATAAACCAATCCTCGGGAAGATTCTCATAAAGGGTGTTCAGCATCCACATACCGTTATATTCGATAATAACACGGTCAATCTTGTGGCCTCCCGCGCACTTTACAAGATTTTCGGGAGTAACGTCAGCTTCGTCCTCGATGCTCGCAAAATAAACGTTCTTGCCGCTAAAGAGTGTGGGATCGAGCTCCTCGACTCCCTCCTCGCACATGATAATGAGAGTTTTCTCGCCCGTATTGAAGCGCTCATCGGACATGGACTCCTGAATTATATGAGTTTTTCCGCCCTCAAGAAAGCCCGTAAAAAGATATACGGGAATATTAGGTGTATTTGCCATATTACGCCTCCATACCGAAGAGATGAGCAATTTCGTGCTCGTTTATTTTAGAACCGATTACACAAAGACGGCCAATTACCGAGGAAACACCGTATCGTACGTCGGGCTCTCCGGGAATATAGTCAAAGTTTATCCATCTTCCGTCAACCGAAGCAACAATTCCCTTCGCGCGTAAAATCATGCCGTACTTGTCTGCATCCGCAAGCTCAAGAAGGATCTTTTCAAGCTCGGAGGCGTCAAACTTCTTGTTCGTCTCAATGCCCCAGCTTGTAAATACCTCGTCGGCGTGATGATGGTGATGGTGATGCTGGTGCTCGTGATGATGCTCGTGGTCGTGGCAACCGCAATCGCAATCCTCGTCGTGATGGTGGTGGTGCTCGTGGTCGTGGTGACCGCAGCAGCACTCCTCATCGTGATGATGGTGGTGATGATGGTGGTCAAGTAAACCGCAATCACAGTCTT
>CAZMKU010000139.1:0-2031 GCA_964567085.1 uncultured Clostridium sp. | reverse complement strand
ACCAACAACCTGCTGATTACAAATCAGCTGCTCTGCCATTGAGCCACACCAGCACTTTTATTCCGCTGAACATATGATATTATACCACAAGACTTTTTGTTTGTCAATACCCTTTTTTAATTTTTTCTCAAGCTTTCTTATCAAATAATCTTGAAATTATTTTTCATATGTGCTATAATTCAATTAATATTATTCCCCATTACATTGAGGTGAATTATGAATTACATTTTTTCAAATAAAATTGCCAATTTAAAGCCCTCGGCAATAAGAGAGATCCTCAAAGCTCCCGCAACGAGCGACACGATCTCCTTTGCCGCAGGCAATCCCGCGCCCGAGTCATTTCCCGTTGACGAAATGGAGACTCTCGCATCCGAGATTTTCAATGAATCCCCCACACTCGCGCTCCAATACGGCGTAACTGACGGCTACGCTCCTCTGCGCGAGGTCATTTCTCTGCGCCACAGAGAAAAATTCAGTATAGGCCGTGATTTTGACGAAACCATAATCGTTTCGGGCGGTCAACAAGGAATCGAGCTTGCCTGCAGAGTTTTCTGCAACGAGGGAGACGCGGTCATTTGCGAGAACCCTACGTTTATCGGCGCGCTGAATGCATTCCGTTCAAACGGGGCAAAGACCGTCGGCGTTCCCTTGCTCGACGACGGAATGGATATTGACGCGCTCGAGGCTACCATTCAAAGAACACCCAACGCAAAGCTAATATACGTCATCCCGAATTTCCAGAATCCCTCGGGAATTACCACGTCGTACGAAAAGCGGCGCGCGATATATGATCTTGCAAAAAAATACGGACTTATTATCCTTGAGGACAACCCCTACGGCGAGCTTCGCTTTGACGGTGAGGACATTCCCTCTATCAAAAGCTTTGATGAGGACGGCATCGTTATTTACTGCTCGACCTTCTCGAAAATTCTCTCCGCGGGCATGCGCGTAGGCTACGTTATCGCGCCCGAGGCTGTCGCATCAAAAATGGTCGTTGCAAAGCAGACGAGCGACGTTCACACAAACCTTTTCTTCCAGATCTTAGCTCACAAATATATGACGAAATGCGACCTTGACGGACATATCCGTGACATTCGCGAAATATACCGACACAAGTGCTCTCTTATGCTCACGGAAATTGATAAGCACTTCCCTGACTGCATCAAATATACCAAGCCCCAAGGCGGTCTGTTTGTCTGGTGCACTCTGCCCGATAATATGGACGCGAACGCGTTTATCAGGACCGCAACCGACCGAAACGTGCGAATCGTTCCCGGGGTAACGTTCAACTGCGACGAGACCGCGCCCTCGCAGTCCTTCAGACTGAATTACAGCACGCCAAGCGACGAGCAGATTAAAAAAGGCATCGAAATTCTCGGTCAGATCGCCCGCGAAATGCTTGGTGAAAAGTAATTTTTGCAAAAAGCTATTGACAAATTCGTGAAATTTGTATATAATTTAGTAAACAGAAAACCGTTGAGAGAGATGAGTAGATATTCTCCCTTTTCCACAGAGAGCCGCAGGCGGTGTGATTGCGGCGAATACAGAATATTGAATGGACTTTCGAGGGCAAACGGAAATGCAGAGATGCAAAGTATGGGCGACGGAGCGGCACTCCGTGAACAAATGCGACGCGTAAAAAATGCGCGAAAGAGGACGGCGCAGCCGTCAAGCCGGGTGGCACCGCAGGAAAAGATTTATCATCCTGTCCCAGCAGAAAAATGTCTGGGACAGGATTTTTTTGTCCCAATGAAAAAGGAGAAAGATTATGTTTAAAGATCAACTCGTATCTTACTCGGGAATTCAGCCCAGCGGCAATCTTACTATCGGCAACTATCTTGGCGCTCTCAAGAACTTCTCGTCCTATTCCGAAAAATACAAGACGTTCTACTGCGTTGTCGACTCTCACGCGATAACGGTTCGTCAGAACCCCGCGGAGCTTCGCCGCCGCACCTACGAGACTTTGGCGCTTTATATGGCAGCAGGCCTTGACCCCGAAAAGAATACTCTTTATGTTCAGTCACAGGTCCA
>CAZMKU010000138.1:0-2185 GCA_964567085.1 uncultured Clostridium sp. | reverse complement strand
AGCAGACTGGACGGCGTGGTTCCTTATATGGTCATACGCGGCAACCACGACGGCAAGGAAGCTTTCAACAGCACCTTTAATAACGGCGTTTATGAGAATACGGTCGAAGGAACGATGACTGCGGGGGATCTTACAAACTCCTACCGTACCTTCAACATACAGGGAACAAAATATCTCATTATGTCTGTTGACTTTGGTGCTGACGAAGCCGTACTTGATTGGGCAGACGAAATTATAGAGAAATATTCCGATCATAAGGTCATCATTGCTACACATGCGTACATGTATCGCGATGGCACGACGATGGATGCGGGTGACCTCTATCCGCCTTCCGGCTATAAGGCATATCCGGGCGCTATTGACGGCGATCAGATGTGGGAAGAGCACTTCTCCAAGCACGAGAATGTGCTGATGGTGCTTTCAGGTCACGATCCGTGGCAGCACATCGTTTACAGACAGGATGAGGGCGATAACGGAAACACCGTTACCCAGATGCTCATAGATGCTCAGTAGGTGGACAGAGATATAGGCTCCACGGCAATGGTAGCCATGTTCTACTTCTCTAACGACGGCAAGACGCTGACGGTACGCTACTATTCTGTAGAAAAAGATTGCTACGGTTCTGAATTAAGCCAGTTCACTATTGATCTGGAAGAACCTCTCCACACTTATAAACCGAGCACAACAAAGGCATCGATAGGAAAGAACGGCAAGACCGTAAACAAATGCACGGTATGATGTATCAAATGTATTATTTGTAATATTAACATCAATTTCACTGGGCATTATGCTCGAATCAAAATTATATGGCTGAATAAACGACTGATATTTAGCTGTAGGACGGCAAGCACCACCCATACCGCCTGCTGCCAATCGCATTATATTTGAATCGAAGGATATACCTGTCATACAGGAATTTGCTGTAATCGATCCGCTTGCCCAGAACTCTAAGCCGTATGAGCATCTTTCCATAAGATTTTTAGTTATAGTGATATCTTTGTACTTGTTAATTGCATCGCCCTGATATGTTACAGCCGCATCATAAGCCTGATAGAAATAGTTATTCTTAATTGTAGCGGTATCTGCAGCATCCCAAATCTCAATTCCGTTACCGTAACGCTCACCGTCGGAAGCATAGGCACCGCCTATCCAACCAATTTCACAGTTGGTGATTGTATAGCCTGTAGAATTCACAATATACATAGCATTTTTACCACCATACTTGAAGGTAATATTATCTATATTGAAGTACTTATTAAATACCTGCCCATTGTCCGGATCGTTAATATAGTTGGTTGCCAAACCTGTGGTGCTTGTAATTTCAATAGAATCGAAATAATGAGCGGGATTTATGAAATCGCAATAGAGGTAAACAATACCTGTTTCGGTATCATAATAATACTCACCTGTGTTATCAACTTTTTCAAGAGCGTCTCTGCGAATTGCTATTCCCTCAGCGTCGTTTCTGGTAACAACAATGTTAGAAGCGTCTTGAACCTTAGTTGTATCAAGCTGGAGCTTCCAGATTGAATTATTGTTTTCGGAAGTCCAGAGAGAAGGAACCGCATAATCCTGAAGTGAGCCTAAAATCTGTGGCTTGGGCTTGTCACCGTCGCCGTATGCACCGTAATAGGTATAACCGTCAATAATGAGCTTCTCCGATGTTCTGAACACACTGCCTCTCTCAAAGAGAACAGCCTTTTTTGTTGTAGAACTGTCGGTAACCATATTTGCGAATGCATCGTTTAGCGCCTCGATTGATTCGAAAGGATTAGTCTGTGTACCGTCACCTGTACCGTCGGGATTGCGTGAAGATACATAATATACTGTTTGTGTGCCTGTGGGAACCTGGCTTTCACTATTGTAGATGGTTGTTTTCAGAGCCTCTGCTTGTACATCTGACAGAAGCTCAATATCTTCAAAATAAGTAAAGTTGAGATTATCAACCTCGCCAAACATAATGTCCGCAGTTTTTAAGAAGTATTTCTGGAATGAAACCAAGTCAGCAGGATTAACACTGCCGTCAAGCGAAATATCATATTGCGGATTGTTTGGAACGTCAACCTCGGCAAACACCTTTTTGAGTGCTACAAGGTCGCGGATATCAAGCTTACCGTCAGCATTGATGTCGCCTGCGTTGTAGAAGCTTACAAAATACGTTCCTGCGTCAACGCTTAAAACATCG
>CAZMKU010000137.1:0-2455 GCA_964567085.1 uncultured Clostridium sp. | reverse complement strand
GGTATAATGAACGCACTTACAGAAGATCAGCAAGGAAACAAGGAGGCTTACAATGAGCGAGAAGAAGGACAAGAAAGTGAAGATTATATTCGCGCTAGGGGACGTTCGTGGAACTACGGAGAGCAATTTACCGAACGCGCTGAAAACGATAGAAGAAGCGAAGGAACTGGCTCGAAAATCGGGCTGGACAGAAGAAATGATTCGTCAAACATACGATTTTCAGATAGTGAGGGAAGAAGATTAAGCGAAGATACGTCATCTAAGCTTGAAAAGACCGTCGTAGTCGATGAACAAGGACGCCCGTTATTGGTGTATCATTCTACAAGCGAGGACTTTAATACCTTTGAAAAAGGAGACATAGGATTCCATTTTGGCACTAAAGAGCAGGCAGATAATCGCGCCAAGGATAGAGAAGCAGAAACCGGCATAAAGCACGATAAACTCGTTAGTGCATACTTAAACATCAAAAATCCTGTTCGTTCCAGTCGAGACCCGGGTGTTTGGAAAGCACATGCAGTTGCATTAAATTTCTGGTCGGAAGACATTATTTCTCTTGACGAAAGGCTTGAGATTCAAAGATTATTTGACGAAGAGATTAAGACCAACAAAAATTCTGCAGGTAGATACAATTCAGAATCGTCGAAACGTTTGAGAGAAATCCTCGAATCAAAGGGTTATGATGGCGTTGTTTATCCTAACGGAATTGAGGGCGAAGGTGATTCGTATATTGCTTTCCATGACAGCCAGATAGTTCGTGCACCGATTGAAAATAGTCAATCTTCGGCAAATTTGAGCGAAAGCGAAAATTCAGCCGAAAAAGTGGGTGCTGAAACGGAAGATCGTGCAGAAAATGTGCATGAAGGCGCGGAAGATGCCGCCGAAAATGCAAACGTGAGCGAGCCTGAGAGCGACGAGAATCGCGCAGAAGAAGCGGAAGACAAATAC
Organism: uncultured Clostridium sp.; assembly: GCA_964567085.1. Lineage (GTDB taxonomy): Bacteria > Bacillota > Clostridia > Oscillospirales > CAG-272 > SVTX01. The sequence goes on along the minus strand of CAZMKU010000137.1, from coordinate 1,510 downwards.
TCTGCTATCGGTATCGGCATATGGGCGCGTGAGAACGTGAAGGGCTACGGTGAGCTGCTTGAGCCCTCGAAGCGTATCGTTCGCGATACGATAAGACAGGCGCGTGCGCTCGGTAAGTCCGATGCAGATATTAAGGTGATTGCGAGCGTGTCCGCGCGGTCGGGACTTAATATCGTCTATGACGCGCAGCTTGCACAGGGCGACGGATCTATCAGCGGCAATACCGTTTACCTTAACCCCGAAAATTCTCTCACAAGATCTATTGAGGTTCTTCTCGGCCACGAGATGTTCCATAAGCTTTTCCTTACGGGCGGTAAGCGCGCTATGAAGCTCTACAACGACGCGAGGAAGCTTATCGGTGAGGATAACGCAAAAGAGGTCCGCAAGAGATATGAAGATCATTATACACAGGCGAAAGAGATCGAGCGCATGCGCTCCGAAGACAAGACGCCCGGCTTGAAGAAAACACTTTCCGCCGAGGAAAAGGTTATCGTCGAGGAAGAGGTCGCGGCGCACGGCGCGGAGGCGGTATTCAAGAGCGCGGACGCGTGGGAATACATACTCTCCGAGGAGCCCTCGTTTAAGGATAAGGTGTTGAGGTTCTTCACGAACGCGGCGCAGGACTATTCCTCGATCAAGGAGCTTTCGGCGCAGGAGAGAAAATTCCTTCGCGAATACAGAAAGCTGTTCAAGGATCTCGAAGCTCGCAACCAGGGTAATAACGCATATTCACGTGCGTTAGAAACAGCCCCGGGCGAAAAAGAAGATGCGAAAAAAACGGAGTATCGTTACGCCGTAGATAAAGACCTTTTGAATTTTGTTAAAACTGTGCAGGGCATGGAAAACAAAAACATGGCCTCTAAACGCAAACGGTCTCTTGGTAATATTAGTTTGGAACATGCTGAAATAGTTGAAGATGTTTTGGCGAAGGAGCTTAATATTCATATGGATTTGAGCAACTACAGCTTGAACATTGACGGCAGCGCCATTGTGCATATAGATGAAAAACATGGTAAAAACGGTTCCTCGGATCATTCGATGGCAGATCCTGAAGATGTTGCTCGTTTGGCTTGGGTGGTAAATAATGCCGATAGCGGTGAAATTGCGCGCACACAATCTGGAGAAATTGATTATAGCACTCAATATAGGAATGCCGATGGTACTCCTTCACCCAAAGTTTTGCTCGAAAAATCCGTCGGAGATGGTAATTTTATAGTTGCTGAGTGTGTTCCAGATTCAGCATCTAAAAAAATACATATAATTAGTGCGCGAAAAACAAAAAGCGGCAATGGTCAAGTGCTGAACGTGGAAAACTCCCCGCAGCCTACGTCCGAAACGCTTCTTGACGGCATTACCGCTAATAATAGTATACCACAAAATCAGAAAAAGTCAACAGTTTCACGAGAAAAAATCTCAAATGAGCGTCATGCATTGCCTGAAAATGACAAAATCGAGGTCAGCCGCGGTAAGCTTGAGCAGATACGCGCAAATTACAAGGGCGACAAGGTAT
>CAZMKU010000136.1:0-2493 GCA_964567085.1 uncultured Clostridium sp. | reverse complement strand
CCAGTCAAGCGCCTTAAGATAACCGTCGACGATCTGCTTGTAATCAACCGCGGTCGCATTGTAATTTCTGAGCTTTTCTCTCTGACGGCGATAAAGAATGAACGCCTTTGCTACGTCTGCGTAGCCTGCCTGAATAAGAACTGCCTCAACGCTGTCCTGAATGTCCTCAACCTCTATAAGATTATCCTTGATCTTGGGCTCGAAATCCGCAGTTACCTTAAGCGCGAGCAGATCAATAATATTGTCATTATACTGCTTATTCTGTGAATCAAACGCGAGCTTTATCGCGTTTGAGATCTTGCTGATATCAAAGTCGATTATCTTGCCGTTTCTCTTTTTTACCTTGTACATTTTGCACTCCTTTTCGTTTTTATATAAACAAATTTTGCTTCTTACATAAATATAAGTATACGACATTAAAAAATGCAGTACACTTACGAGCCGACGAAGCGGTAGGTTAAGTATACTACATTTAGTGATTTTTGTCAATATTTTTACACAAGATATTGTGCCGATTTTTCAAAATCGGCACAATATATAGTTTAAATTCCTCTTATTTGTGCATTTTGAACATATTGCTTTAATTTGTTAAGAAAGCGCGTCATTTCTTCCTTTGTTGCGCTATATACGTCGCATCCAACGAGATTGCCCGAATCCACAAAGGACTGCAGAAAATATTTTTCGTCTCCGCCGAGCCACTGTCCGATCCTCTCAAAATCCTCCTCCGTATGATAGGGGGATACCACCGTGGTTCTGAATTCAAAATCAATTTTATTTTGCATTAAAACGTCTGCCGAGCGCTTAATAGCGTCAAGCCCGAGGTCCTCACCGACGCCCGAGGTCACGGCGTACCTTTCAAGGGAGTTCTTTATATCCATAGCGACGTAATCAATCAGCTTATTCTCAATGAGATGTTCGAGCATTTCAGGGTTAGTGCCGTTTGTATCGAGCTTTACGTCGTACCCAAGCGCCTTGATCCTGCCGATAAACTCGGGAAGATCGCGCATCAAGGTAGGCTCGCCGCCCGTGATAACAACGCCGTCGAGAATCCCGACTCTCTTTGATAAAAAGCTCAATATCTCACTCTCGGGAATTAAATATTCCTTATTTATATCAGTAACGAGCGGCGCGTTATGACAGAACGGACAACGGAGGTTACACCCCGCCGTAAAGATCGTAGCCGCTACCCTGTCGGGATAATCAAGAAGAGTGAGCTTTTGTATTCCACCAATCAACATAAAACAAATCTTTCTTTACGAATAATTTCTCTGAATTGCCACGACCTTACCAACGATCATCACCTCGTCGCTGATAATGGGCTGCATCGAGCTATTCTCGGGCTGGAGTCTGTAGTGACCGTTTTCTCTGTAAAATCTCTTTACGGTTGCCTCATCGTCTATCAAAGCAACAACAATTTCGCCGTTCTCCGCATAACAGGTCTGCTCGGCGATTATAATATCACCGTTGAGAATTCCCGCCTCTATCATACTGTCACCGCGAACGCGGAGCGCAAAAAGATTATCTTTATTGCCGCCGATATATCCAACGTAGCCCTCAAAATTCTCTGCGGCGAGAATGGGCGCGCCTGCGGTTACAACGCCAAGCAACGGAATTGCCGATACGTTCGGCTTGTCGTCGCCGTTGAGCTTTACCGCGCGGCTCTTGCCGTCCACCTTTGAAATATAACCAAACATATCGAGTCTGTTAAGATACATATGAACGGTTGACGTGCTCTTATATCCGAGATCACGGCAAATATCACGCACGCTGGGAGCATAGCCGTTCTCCCTTACGGATTTTGCAATATAATCGTAGACCTTTTGCTCCTTCGGCTTTAGCTTTTCCATATATCCTCCAAATTTTCATATAATTCTCGCGTATAATTTTAACACACATTTGTAACCATAATTGTGATAAATTTCGACTAAACTGTTAAATAATGATACATTTGTTTGACTGAATAATAAAAATATTAATAATTTGAAACATTCTCAAAATTTCTATTGCAAACAACGCGAAAATGTAGTAAAATACATAATGGCGGAATAAGTTTCAATTTGCTTTTAAAACAATTATTCATATATAAAGGAGCTATAATTATGACACCGACAAACAACAAATTCGTTCTCGATTGGATCACAGAAATGGCAGAAATGACCTGCCCCGACAAAATCGTCTGGATTGACGGCAGCGAGGAACAGGCAGAAGCGCTCCGTGCCGAGGCTTGCTCGACGGGCGAGATCATAAAGCTTGATCAGGAGAAGCTTCCGGGCTGCTATCTCCACAGAACCGCGGTAAACGACGTAGCGCGTGTTGAAGGCAGAACCTTCATCTGCACCACCAAGAAGGAGGATGCAGGTAATATCAACAATTGGATGGACCCCGCAGAGTGCAAGGCAAAGCTCACAAAGCTTTATACGGGCTCTATGAAGGGTCGTACAATGTACGTTATTCCCTACTCTATGAGCGTGGTGGGCTCTCCCTTCGCCAAAT
>CAZMKU010000135.1:0-2505 GCA_964567085.1 uncultured Clostridium sp. | reverse complement strand
CCGAATACTATGAATACTATATCTATCAGCACACTCAGGTGCTCAAGGACGGTATAAAGGAGCCCTCGTTCCTGTTCGGTACTACCGATACGGGTAAGGATATTTTTGCTTGCCTTGCATACGGTGCGAGATTCTCGTTCGTATTTGCTATTATCGTAGCGGCTGTAAACTTTATCGTCGGAGTTATTTGGGGCTCTATTTCCGGATACTTCGGCGGAAAGATCGACTTGTGTATGGAAAGATTTTCCGAAATTCTGGGTTCCGTACCGACTATGATCGTTATCACGCTTTTGAAATATCATATGGGAACGTCGAGCCAGGCACTCGTTCTGTTTATCGCGTTTTTCATGACCGGATGGATCGGTATGGCGGGAAGAACGCGTATGCAATTCTACCGCTTCAAAAATCAGGAATACGTTCTTGCCGCGAGAACGCTTGGCGCAAGCGATTCGAGAATAATGTTCAAGCACATTTTCCCGAACGGTCTCGGTACTATCGTAACGAGCGTCGCTTTGGTAATTCCTTCTATGATATACTCGGAGACAAGCCTGTCATACTTAGGTATCATTAACCTTGAGGCAGGAAACACCACCAGCGTCGGTACGTTGATCTCCGCAGGACAGAAATCTATTATGGCAGGCGCGGGCTACGTGGCATTGTTTCCCTGCTTATTCCTCGTATTGCTAATGCTCAGCTTTAATTTGTTTGGTAATGGTTTGCGCGATGCGTTTAACCCGTCGCTCAGAGGATCGGAGGATTAAATATGAGTAAAGAAGTTAAATTATCAGTTAATAATTTGAAAATGTCCTTCCGCACGGACGCGGGTAAATTGCAAGCTGTCCGTAATATCTCCTTTGATCTTTACAAGGGAGAAACCTTGGCGATCGTCGGTGAGTCCGGTTCGGGCAAATCGGTTACCTCAAAGGCTATTATGGGCATTTCCGCAGTAAACGCCATCAACGAAGGCGGCGAGATACTGTACGACGGTCAGGATCTTTTGCGTATTCCCGAGGAGGAGATGCACAAGCTCCGCGGAGACAAGATAGCTATGATCTTCCAGGATCCACTGTCTTCTCTCAACCCTATAATGCGTATAGGTAAGCAGATCACCGAGGCTATGCTGCTCAAAAACAAGGCAAACCGTAAGGAAGGTCGTGTAACGTTCAATAAAACGTTATCCACCTTGTCGGATACTATGAAAGAGGCTCTTGCAAAGCATCCCGACTCGAGATTTTCGGCTGCCGACGTTGACGGGTATATCAAAACCTTTGATAGCTTCAACATTCAGGCAATTAAGCTTGAAAACAGCTACAACGCCGCACTTACCGCTACGGAGGAGCTGATCGCGATCACCGAGGACTTCCTTTTCCTTGCGGAAAAGAAGCAAAAGGTGGACGTTGTTTCCACTCTCAATTTAGTTGAGCGAAAGATCAAGGCGATCGACGATAAGTATTTCGTATTCAATTACGCGGATACCTTAAACGAGCACCGGATCTCTCTGAAAGGTGTCAAGCGCGCTGAAAAAAAGAAGGTATCGCTTCTCGATAAGATCAGAAAAGTGGTTGCTATGACTGCGGTGCGAAAGGATGTATCCGAAGAGACGGTTAATGTTTTGGAGGCGATTGAGAAAACCGCAAAGGAAATGATCGAGCAGCCTCAATACAATTTCTTCAGGATCGGTTATTATATAAGCAAGCATCCTGATGCAGATCTCAGCACAATGCCCGCCGAGCAAGCCAACGAAATGGCATATAAGTTCCTTATGGATGATTATATGACCGCATTTACCGAGTTGGCAAAGATCGCCGTGCAGTATTCGATCGACAAAACGCTTGATAACAAAAAGAAGGCGATTGCCGACCTTCAAAAAGCTATCGCTTTCTTCAAGAAGGGAAGCTTTTCCGATAAGGAAGCGGCTGATATGTGCAAGAACGTAAACAAGAGCGTTTGTTCGGCGATCGACCCCTTATCAGTCGTTAAGGACAACGTAGCATATACGTTTGGCAGTGCTCTTGAAAGAGAGATCGAAAAATATTTCTTCTACCTTAAAAACAATCCCAAGGAGGAGGCTCGTTTTGCTCGTCAGACGGCAAAAAGAGAAGCTTTGCTTGCTAAGGGCAAGAAAGTGGATTGGAAGGTAGTTCCGAAGTCGGTTATCGAGCCTGAAGCTCAAATAGAAATAATAGTTTCGGTTATCTCGCGCGTAATGACCAAATTCCAAGCTGATGTTGACAACACGATTAACGTTGATACGGATAAGCGTTGCGTTGAGATCATTGACTATCTCAAGGAAAAGGCTTCTCAGGTCGTATACACGCTCACAAAGCGTATCGCCAAGGAAAAGGCGATCAAGCTTATGGAGGAGGTCGGTATCCCCGAGCCTCGAATCCGCTACAGACAGTATCCGTTCGAGTTCTCCGGCGGTATGCGTCAGCGTATCGTTATTGCTATCGCGCTTTCGGCGAACCCCGATATCCTCATTTGCGACGAGCCGACAACCGCACT
>CAZMKU010000134.1:0-2552 GCA_964567085.1 uncultured Clostridium sp. | reverse complement strand
TTGTAAGTACGACTCACCAATTCAAAGGCGTCTTCAAGGTCTATATTGAGCTCGACCATCGCCTCGGCCTTCATCAGATAAATATCGGACAAGCGATATATTATCCAGTTGCACTCACCGGCATCTACCGCGGTGTAGTCGCTCGAGCGCACCTCCTCTATCTTCGTGCCTTGTGTGCGATATGCGATATATTTCTTGATGGGGAACATCGTGAGCGACGACGAGGCTTGGAATGCATCGTAACCACGCAAATCGGTATCGGCAAACAGGTCGGTCGTAGAAAAGTCAAACGCCATCATCTGTTGGTGGCCCGACCCCGAACCGCCATAGGTACCATAGAAATCGCACAACGCATAATTGGCGATGTTGTTACGTGAGAATTGCAACTCGAAGATACTCTCGGTAGAGTTTCCATCGATAAACACGTTGCGATTATAGAGGTTCGAACTTTCGAGTGACAATACGTTGTTGCCATCGCTGAGCACTTTGTCGCAATAGGTGATACAATCCTGATAACGACCGCGCCACAAGCACATATCGGCAATGATCGTGCGAATGGCAGCCTGTGTCATACGACCTTTGGTGTAAGACTTCGAACTCCATTTGGCAATAGCCTGTTCCTCTACGGAGATAAGATCTTCGATCAAGAAATCGATTATCTCATCGGGATCACTCTGAGGCACTTGGAAACTCTGCGTATCGTCGATTACCGGCTCGGTAATGAAGGGTATATCGCGGAACGTGCGCACCAGCGTGAAGTAGCAGAATGCTCTTATAGCCTTTACCTCGGCGATATAGGCGCGCAGTTGGCTCTCGGTGAAGTTGGGATCGACATCTCTTACCCCGGGAGCGAAATGCTCTACCGTATTACAATAGTTAATTACTCTGTAGAAATCGTCCCACGAAGCGTATCCGTTCGACGGCAATATGTTCAATCCGCCTATATAGTTGAGGTCGGTGCCGGTATTGTAACCTAAAATGGTATTATCACTGCGGAACTCACCCCACACAATGAGACGTTGCATAAAGCCCTGCTCCTGCATGGCACGATAACACGACGCGGTCATACTCAACACATCGTCCTCGCTCTGCCAGAATTCTTCGGTGTCCTTTACGTCCTCGTAGCTTGCGAGAAAGTTGGCTTTGTAGCTGCACAGCCAGTAGTTGTACATATTCTCCGTAACAACGGAATTTTCGAGAGTAAGAGCAGGAACGCCCGTTTCCTTCTTGCAGGAGGCAAGGGAAAAAATGGTAAGTGCCGCAATTATCAGACATAAAAACCTGAGTGTTTTCGTCATGTTTATATCCTCTTTTTGTTAAGATTTATTTTTTTCGTTTTCTTCGGTATCTTCGGGTGCGTTTGCTTTTTCAAAGACTTCCTTGACCTTTTTCATAGTATCCACGGCGAAGGGGATTATCTTCGTGCCCGTGGGTACTCTGAAGCAGAAGGCGCACACTCCCGTAAGGATGAGCTTAACTGCGTTTTTGGGGAATGCGGAAACTACTTCCGTAAATAAGAAGGGATCGGGCTTTTCGGGGTAAACGTAAAGCTCATTTCCCTTGTGCTCGATCTTTTTGACGTAGCAGGAAAGACCGAAGGCTCGGATCAGAGCAATACTGCAGAGAGCAAGGGTGGGAGAGGGAATATCTCCGAAGCGGTCGCAGAATTCGTCGATAATGTCGTCATAATCGTCTTCGTCCGTTATTCTTGCGATCTTCTTGTACATTTCCATTCGCTGACCAGAGTCGGGAATGTAGCTCTTGGAAATGAAAGCATCCGCTTTGAAGGTGACGGAGCATTCACGGGGAGGCTCGGGAGTCTTTCCCGTTTCCTCAAGGACTGCTTCGTTGAGAAGCTTGAGGTACATGTCGTATCCTACGCTCTCAAGGTGTCCGTGCTGTTCAGCGCCTAAAAGATTGCCCGCTCCGCGTATCTCCATATCTCTCATGGCAATTTTGAAGCCTGCTCCGAAGGAAGCGTATTCCTTGACGGCGCGAAGTCTCTTTTCGGCAATTTCGCTCAGTATTTTTGCCTTGGGATACGTGAAATAAGCGTAAGCTTTTCTTGAAGAGCGACCGACGCGTCCTCGTATCTGATGAAGCTGTGAGAGCCCGTATCTGTCCGCATTATCGATAATAAGTGTGTTGGCGTTGGGAACGTCAATGCCCGTTTCAATAATGGTGGTGGAAACGAGAATGTCGATATCCCCCTTAACGAGGGCTGACCATATATCCTCAATTTCTTCGCGGCTCAGCTTTCCGTGACCCACGGCGATTCGCGCATCGGGAAGAGCCTTTGCGATCTTGTCGGCAATTTGATAGATGGAGTCTATCCGGTTGTGGAGATAGAACACCTGACCTCCGCGCCTCAGCTCGCGGCGCATCGCCTCGGTTAGAATTCCGTCGTCGTGCTCGAGGACGTAGGTCTGAACGGGAGAGCGAAGTCCGGGAACGTCGTCAAGAATACTCATGTCAAGTATTCCGCCCATCGCCATGTTGAGGGTTCGGGGAATGGGCGTTGCGGAGAGGGTGAGAACGTCTGCATTGGTGCA
>CAZMKU010000133.1:1351-2583 GCA_964567085.1 uncultured Clostridium sp. | reverse complement strand
TTTCGCAGCGACGGTCGGGAACGGAACTCAGATCGAGGTGTATAAACAGCTCGTCGTAAAATTTTGCTTTTGGCTGTGACGTGAACAACGATATGTCGTTCATGATTAACTGACGATAGATAACGGTCATCTCCTCTCGGTTTTGATTTGTTGCAACTATATTATACCACAGTTGGTGACCGTTTTCTATACCTTTGGGGTGATAAACCGTTTTCCCGAGCAGGTTTTCTCCTTATGCCATAAGGCTTTTTAACATTTCGCTCGGGGCTATAATAAACTCGGAAAGGCGGTGGAAATATGCTGCGAAAACTTTTGTGCGCTCTTATATCAACGCTTATGCTGCTATCCTTTTGCGGTTGTAGCTTTGATCAATTCGATGAAGAAAAAACAGGCAAAGAAATGGAACAGATTTTAACTCAACTGTTTTCGTCTGTACAAGAAGGTGATCGGGAGACTTTTAAAACCTTTTTTGCGGATGACGCCGTTTCGAAGTATGATTTTGAAAAAGGCTGTGATTATATTTTTGATAAATATCAAGGCGAGTTAGAAAGTGTTACCTTTTTATCCGTCGGACATACGGGGAAAGAGTTTGTTCCCGGAGAACAAATACTTTACGCACTTATGACGTTTGGCTTAAAAACAAGCGAACGTGAATATGAGGTAGTTATTGAGTTCTATACCCAATATGAATCCAAATATCCGAATGATCCGTATAAAATCAGAAAAATGTATCTTTTGAATAAATCAGAGGACGGCAGCTTTGAAAAAGTTGATTCGGGAATATCTCTGAGATACGGTATTTACTATCCTGGATGGCTTAGCGTGGAGAACGTAGAAGAAAATAAAAGCAAGATAAATGACAGGTTATCGGTAATTTACAGCGAATATGATAAGGCTGAGATAATCAAATATTTCTATATCAGAACCGACGAACAGCATATAGATACGTTTTGCCTCATTGACGTCGGTGACAGATTGGATCTGCGCAGTATTATTACTTACAACGGCGGGATGACGTTCGACCTTGAATCCCTTGTGGAGGATCTGCAAATTCCACACGATTATTCTGTAAGAAGTCTCGCGGGGGATCGAAAAATATCGTTCTACGTTTCCGATAAACAATTGAATGCTTCTGAATACGAAGAAATAATCGAGTATTCATATAATAATTTGAACTATTGGTTTGGCATAAAATCCATAGATTGTTTTGACTGATCCTCGCGCACTACAGC
>CAZMKU010000133.1:0-1341 GCA_964567085.1 uncultured Clostridium sp. | reverse complement strand
CAAATAAAGGCGGTAAACAATATGGGAAAACAAACGAAAAACGTAATCACCCGCGAATTTATCGAAAACGAGCTTCGCTTCTACAATAACGCAGATATTCGTTCCACGCTGCTTTGCGGAGGCGCGTTCGCTTTGTTCTTTATTCCCGTTACCGTTCTGATCGTCAACGGAATTTATTCAGAGATAGATAACGCGGTGCTGCAAAACGTTTTTGGAATCGGATCGGGAATAATTTTTTCCTCGCCCGTCTGGGGCTCGCTTTTGGCGGTACGCCATAGCCTTTCGGAAAGAAAAAAGCTGAATAGCGGCGAGGTCGAGATCTCGCTACGCACCTTGCAGTACAAGGGAGAAAAGCCGGTCAAAAGACATATAGAGGAGTATTTCTCCTTCGGCGGATTTGACGATATTTCCGTGTCTCCTACCGCCTATAGTCTGGCAACGCCCGGTGATGAATACTACATCGTTCACTACAAAGGAAGCACGAAGATCAAGCAGCTTTACTCCACAAAAACACACGAGTACAAGGATCAATAATACGCAAAGGGGCCGTCCTATTGAGTCAGCCCCTTTGTTTTTGTTCGATTAGTATTATATGATCGCTTAGAAATTATAGTACTTTAGCCAAGTCTGAAGCAGAGGTGCCCACTGTGCAACGTGAGGGTACTGCGGAGCAAGACCAAGACCGTGATGACCGTGAGGGAATACGTGCATTTCAACGGGAATATTCTTTTCACGGAGCGCGGTCGCCATCATAAGAGAATTTTGAATGGGAACCAGCGCGTCCTCGAAGGTATGCCAGATGAACACGGGCGGCATATCCTCGCGCACAGAGGTAGGTCCCGACATCTCGCGAACCAGCTCGGGAGAAGCATTCTCGCCAAGAAGATTTACGCGGGAGCCCTTGTGGGTGTATGGATATTCCAGAGTGCAGACCGCATAACAGTAGATCGCGGCGTTAGGACGGGAGGATACCGCGTCTATCTCGTCGCCCGCAGGTCTGCCGTAATCGAAATGAGTGGAAGCGCTGACCGCAAGATGACCGCCCGCGGAAAAGCCGAGAATTCCGATCTTGTCGGGATCAATACCGTACTCGTCCGCGTGATAACGAACCCAACGGATGGCGCGGAGAGCGTCCTCCAGCTCAGCGGGATGCTTGTACGGCTCGACTCGGTAGTTAAGTACAAAGGAATGAACTCCGATCTCATTCAGCATAAGCGCGATAGGCTCGCCCTCGTGATCGGCGCGTCTTGCGTAGCCACCTCCGGGAAAAACTATAACGCATCCGCACTTCTCGTCGCCGTTTCTCTCGGCGGGATATGGGGTAATGGTGGTCTCGGGCTG
>CAZMKU010000132.1:0-2694 GCA_964567085.1 uncultured Clostridium sp. | reverse complement strand
TTGGCGCCAGCAAAAACTTCACAGGCAGAAAAAGAGCAACCACATAAGGTTTTTATGCCTTGTGTGTTTGCTCTTTTTTATTTACTCTCCGTCGGAAAATCTGAATCCTGCGGTTTCGGTTATGGGTAAGGCGAAAACCACGGGATGCGCGGATTCGTCGTAAGTGTACGACGCGATCGCCTTCATAATAGCGGATTTTACGTCTCTGTGGCTTACGATATAAATAATTTCCTTTTCGTCGGAAATAGCCATACCGAAGAATTTGTCGGTACCTGCTTTTGCAGTGCCCTTGGCCTTGATTATCGAGCCGCCCGTAGCGCCTGCTTCTCTTGCGGCCGTCATTATATCGTTGGTATGTCCCTTAGCGCAAATTGCAACTATAAGCTCCATTGTGTTCGTCCTTTCAGTAACGTCTTTCTTTTGTGCGGACTCGTCGCAAATATTGTCCGCTATTATACTGTCAAGAACGCGTCTTGACGCGATTGCCGATAGAGGAATTGCTACCGAGATCCCGCGGTCGGGAAGATAAATGCGCATTTCGTGGGTGAGCGCCCATATAAGCTCGCGCATCTTGCTCTCGGTAACTATCAACTCCATAAAGATCTTTTCGTTTTTCTCAAGGCCGAAGGCCTTGAGCTTGCTTTGCAGAGTCGAGCCCTCGCACAGAGTTGAATATATCGGATGCGCGTGCTTTCGCAGGAAGAAATCCGCAAATTCCTCGGCCTCGCTTTTCTTTACTATGGTAATCAAAAGGAAAATGTTTTCCATCATTTATACCTCTTTTGTATAGGATAGAATGCCGCTCAAATCAAACTCGATGATCTCAACGTCATGCTCGGGAGCTTGAATATTCTCGGCAATCTCGATAATCTCAGCATCGGCGGATTCAACCGTATCAGCAGCATGGTGCTTTGCCTTGAATGCGATACCTAAGATCTGAATGGAGATCGTGGGAGTCATCGCAACGAGAGCGATAGTGCCGAAGGCGTCAAGCATTATTCTGTCGCTCGTAGCTCCCATGGCGCTCGAAATACCGATCGAGAGTGGGAGCAGGAAGGTTGCCGCCATAACGCCCGATGCGACGCCGCCTGCGTCAAACGCTATTGAAGTGAATATCGGTGGGCAGAAGAACGTAAGCGCGATAGCGACAATATAGCCTATAACAAGCATGGGCAAAATGGTGATGCCCGTAAGTGAGCGGAGCATTGAAAGTCCCGCCGCCAGAGCAACGCCTATTGCCATCATAAGCGGAAGAATTTTCTTTGGGATACTGCCCGCGGTCGCGTCCTCCACCTGCTTTTCAAGAACACCCACGGCAGGCTCGGCGTAAGTCATACAGAAGCCGATTATCACGCCTACGGGGATCACTAGGAACTTGAGGTCTCCGCTCGCGAGCGTGCTTCCAAGATAGCTTCCGACGGGCATAAAGCCTACGTTTACGCCTACGAGGAATAGCACCATACCGACGAATGTGTAGATAGCGCCGATCGTAATGTGCAAGCCCTCCTCCTTGGTTATTCTCGTGGTGAAAAACTGATAAATAACGAAGAAAATGATGATCGGAACAAGGCCCATCAGAACGTCCTTAACGATGCTCGGGGTGGCCTTCAGGAATGAGAAAAACATACCCTGCGAATCGTCAAACACGGGAAGTGCATGGGCAGAGTATTCGAGGCTGTCGAGTCCGCCCAAAAGCCCTAAAAGAAGAATGGCGATTATAGGTCCTATGGAGCATATCGCCATAAGGCCGAAGCTTGAATCGTCGTCGCCGTCCTGTGAGCTTATAGCCGAAATACCCGCGCCAATGGACATAACAAAGGGAACTGACATAGCTCCCGTCGTAACGCCGCCCGCGTCGAATGCGATGGCTAAAAATTTAGGATTTTTTATGTAGGTGAGAACGGCGAGTAAAAGAACTATGCCGTATCCTGCCAAAAGCAAATATTTAATTTTGATATTGAAAATAATTCTCATAACCGCGATCACGAGGAAAATTCCGAGACCTAATGCAACCGCCAAAACGAAAAGAAGCTTCTGGTCTCCCGTGTATCCTGCGAGCACGTGAAGGTCGGGCTCCGATATTGTAATGAGAACGCCCACGATAAGCGAAATGATCGCAATTACGGGGATATTACGCGATTTTGTGAGGTTTGAACCGATATGCGTGCCCATTCGCGTCATGGATAGCTCCGCGCCGAGCGAGAAAAGCCCCAAGCCTACCGTGAGCAGACAAGTGCCAACGATAAAGGCGATGAAGATGTCGTTTGGGAGCGGGCATATCGTAAAGGACAAAAGAAGTACGATAAGCGCTATCGGCAGCACCGAAAAGCAGGCTTCCTTGACCTTTTCTATGATAGTTTCAAGTTTTTGTCGCTTCATTTATTACTTTCCTTAACTAAACTGTACTAAATAATATTATACAATATACAAGCTTTTTTGTCAATAGCGATAAGGGGCTTTTAATATTTACAAATACGTCTGAAATAAACAAAAAATTCAGAATTTTCTAAAATTTCCGAGAGTGGTAAAAAAGCTGAAAACACCTTGACAATCAAGACTTCTTGTGATAAAATCTATAATGAAGTAAAATTTGTTTTACTATAATTTAATGTTTATCTGCCTTGTATCCATCAAGGTGTGATAAGCGGAATGGAGTAAAAAATGAAGAACACAGAAAAGACTATGGACAAAATC
>CAZMKU010000131.1:0-2719 GCA_964567085.1 uncultured Clostridium sp. | reverse complement strand
TAGGTAACATATTCTATGGAATTTCGAAAACTGTCCTTTAGAGTACGTTCCCTTCATTCTTGCTCTTTTTGATTGTTTGCGGATTTGGGCACAACCCATTTGCGTTTATTATCAGTTTCCCAAGCGGATACCGAATCCGCCTCCACCATTATTAATCATTGTTTGAGTTTATCTCTATGTAAGGAGCAATTCTCTCCGCCATATTGGATATGGGCATAGATTGAATGTATACCTTACCGGGACCCATAACACGCGTATTAAACAGTCCCTCGCCGCCAAGGAATATGTTTTTAGCTCCCTGGACCATTTCTATATCCATAGTACAGGTATCGCTCATAGCGGCAAGATAACCCGTATTCATTATAATGCTCTGCCCCGCTTCAAGCGTATATTCCTTGCAATATCCGTCCATCTCAAGAAAAACAAGTCCATCTCCCGAAATGCGCTGCATGATAAATCCCTCGCCGCCAAAAAAGCCGCTTCCGAGCTTTTTCTGAAAAAACACCGAGGCGTCAAGCCCCTTTTCCATCGCCAAAAAGCCGCGTTTCTGCACGATTATTCCGTTGCCAGGAGTTACGTGAAACGGAACGATAGATCCCGGAAAGCTCGAGGCAAACGCTATCATACCCGAGCTGTTCATAGGGGTATATTCATTCATAAAAAGCGACTCTCCCGAAAAAAGTCTGCCAAACATCTTCTTGATTCCGCCGCCTGAATTCGTTTCCATTTTCATATTAGGACTCATCCAGCTCATAGCTCCGGACTCGCAGCAAAGTGTCTGACCCTCCTCGGGATAACAGATAACAACGGGAAGATTTCCGCCCTCAATAACGTATTTTATCATAAGAGCCTCCTTTTTTATGTTTTTTAAGGTTTCCTTATAATATTATATCACGAATTTTCTCGAAAAGCAATATTAAAATTCAAAAACGAAATTAACTTTTTTAATGATGATGCCCGTGATGATGGTGATGATGTCCCGTGTGCTCTTCGGTCTCAATATGACAGCATTCCTCGTGACAATGCTCGCCCTCTGCTTCAAGCTCAAGTGTAGCGTGGCAAATGCCGTGCTCGGCAAGCTCCTCGCGCACCTTTTCCTTGACGCTATGCGCATCACCGCTCGCCACGATATGCATTGTGGCGTAATTTTTCTGTCCGTCAATACTGCGGATATGGATATGATGAACGTCAAGCACACCGTCAATATGGCAGATATGCTCCTTGATCTCATCTATATCTACGCCCCGGGGAATCTTTTCAAGGAAAAGATCAATTATCTCCTTTAAGTTTTTGACCGCGTTCACAAGAATAAATACAGCCACGCCAATGGACATAAGCGGATCTATAATATAAAAATCCGTAAATCTCATAACGATAGCGCCGATAAGCACGACTACCCAGCCAAGCACGTCCTCAAGCATATGGAGATTTACCGCGCGCTGATTAAGCGAGCCGCCCTCACGCGTAAAGAACGCCGCGCCTAAATTTACACACGCGCCGACGATAGCGAATATTCTGCATCTTCTCCTGCATCTTCAGAAAAACGACCACAATATCCTCGAGCTGCTCTCATGTGAGAACAACGAGCTGTTTTTGCGCTACTTCAAGGACAATCTCAAGCGACTTATCGGCGAGCAGCTGCATCTTTTTGAGAACAAAAAGCCCCCCTCCTTGCCACGTGATTTCTGGATCAATCATATCTGCGCAACCTTCGTCGAAACTGTGCGCTGGTGGCTTGACAACGGCAAGGCGGAATCCCCCGAAGACTTGGCGGAATATTTCCTCTTGGCAATATAACAGAAAAAGCCTTTCACGCAAGCGAAAGGCTTTTCTCTATTGTCGATATGTCGGCTTTGCCGACTCTATATGTCAACTTCGTTGACTCGATATATTGCCGCTACGCGTCAATTCGATATGATATAAATCCGCGCTCACGCGGTGAGCATATCGAACGCGTCAGCGTATATCAAACGCGTCAGCGTATATCGAAAATCCGCGATAGCGGATTTTTATATCGATGATTTGCGCTACGCGCAAATCAATACATTCCGCCCATGCCTGCGCCTGCGGGAGGTGCAGGAGGCTCGGGCTCCTTAATGTCTGCAACAACGGATTCGGTTGTCAAAATTACGGACGCGATAGACGCCGCGTTCTGAAGCGCGGAGCGAGTAACCTTCTTGGGGTCAACAATGCCGCAAGCGAGCATATCAACGTACTTTTCGTTATACGCGTCAAAGCCGTAACCAACCTTCTTGGAGCTCATGATCTTGTCAACGATAACCGCGCCGTCAAAGCCTGCGTTAGCCGCGATCTGTCTTACGGGTGCTTCAAGTCCCTTGAGAACTATCTTTACACCTGTCTTTTCGTCGCCGTCAACGGTCCTCAAAAGCTTTTCAACTGCGGGAATCGCGTTGAGGTAAGCCGTACCGCCGCCCGCAACGATGCCCTCCTCAACTGCCGCCTTGGTAGCGTTGAGAGCGTCCTCGATGCGGAGCTTCTTTTCCTTCATTTCAGCCTCGGTAGCCGCGCCAACCTTAATAACCGCTACGCCGCCTGCAAGCTTCGCAAGTCTTTCCTGAAGCTTTTCACGGTCAAAATCGCTTGTTGTATTCTCAATAGCCGCGCGGATCTGATTAACTCTTGCGCGAATTTCTGCGGGATCGCCCGCGCCGCTGACCTTATTGTTCTGCTGCTCCTGCGAGTTGCTGATATAGAACTG
>CAZMKU010000130.1:0-2729 GCA_964567085.1 uncultured Clostridium sp. | reverse complement strand
GCTCGGGGTTGATCTCGGGAATAACCATGGGAACGTCGGGAGTCCATCTGTGCGCGGAGTTGTTGGAAACAACGGGGATCTCTGCCTTGGCGTAAGCCTCCTCGAGCGCCTTGATCTCGTCCTTTTTCATATTGACCGCGCAGAAAACGAACGCGCAGTCCTTCATTTCGTCGATGTTTTCTGCATCGACAACTATCATATCGCGATATTTTTCGGGCATGGGAGTTGAAAGCTTCCAGCGGCCGCCGAGAGCCTCGGCGTATGTTTTGCCCGCGCTGTTTTTGGACGCGGCAAGCTTAATTACATCGAAATAGGGATGATTTTCAAGCAAGGATAAGAATCTCTGACCAACCATACCCGTGGCGCCAACTACGCCAACCTTCATTTTTTCCATAGGGTCCTCCTATATGTAACGATAAACATTATGATGAATTATACCATAAAGATAAAGGGATTTCAAGACTTTTTATGAAAATTTAAAGATTATAAATCTTCGAATATTTTTCCTCAAGATACTTTACGTAATATTGGGGATCGAATTCCTCGCCGAGAGCGCCCGCGAGTACCTCGTCGGATTTCTTTGATGAGCCTATCTTCCAGATATGCTCGCGGTTCCACTCGTTGATGGGAGCGAAATTACCGTTTGCAAGGCAGGTGTCAACGTCGATATCCTGCTTCATTTTAGCGAGCAGATGCGCGCCGTATGCGCTGCCGAGCGCGTAGGAGGGGAAGTAGCCTATGCCGCCGCCCGACCAGTGACTGTCCTGAAGACAACCGCGCGTGTCGTCGGGAACGTCAACGCCGAGGTATTCTTTGTAAAGAGAATTCCACTTTGCAGGAATATCTTTCACCTCAAGCTCGCCCGACATAACGGCTTTTTCGATCTCGTATCTTATCATTACGTGCAGGCAATAGGTCACCTCGTCGGCTTCGGTGCGGATAAGCGAGGGGGTTACGAGATTTATCGCGCGATAAACGTCAAGCGCGGTATAGCTGTCAAGCTTGGGCGCGAAAAATTCGCGGAGCTTGGGGAAAATGTATTCAACGAAGGGAAGGCTTCTGCCAAGCAGGTTTTCGTAGAAACGGCTCTGGCTTTCGTGAATGCCCATAGAAACGCCGCCGTCAAGGTTAGTATATGCAAGCTCGTCGGCAGAGTTCATATCGTATAGCGCGTGGCCGCCCTCGTGAATTACGCTGAACATTGAGGACGCGAAATTGTCGCGGCTGTAATTTGTCGTAATTCGTACATCCTTGTGCGAGCCAAGGCTTGTTGTGAAGGGATGCTCGGTCGTACCGAGACCGCAGACGCCGAGGTCAATTCCCATAGTTTCCATAAGGTAGAGCGCAAACCTTTCCTGCTCGGCTTCGGGAAAATCTCCCCACAGGCAAGAGTCGTCAACCTGCTTTGCGGCAGAGATCTTTTGAATGAGCGGAACTATATTGGTGCGAAGAAGCGAGAAAAACTCGTCGCATTTTTCCATCGTAAGCCCGTTCTCGTAATTGTCAAGACAATAGTTGTAGGGGTGCATCTCGGGTGCGCAGTAGGAAGCGAACTTTTTCTGGAATTCGAAAATTTCGGTAAGAATGGGGCAGAAGGAAGCAAAGTCGTTGGTTTCCTTTGCCGTGTGCCATACGTCGTCGGCGCGAACCATAAGCTCCTGATAATATACGTATTCTTCCATGGGTATCTTCTGCATTTCCTTGATACCCTTTGCGGCAAGATAAACGCTGCGCGCGTCCCTCTCGGAAAGGGAGTCACTAACGTCGGACAGCGACATTATAAGCTCGACCGTCTCGGGCGCGGTGGAGAGCTTGTAGACCTCTCCGCTTAAAATTGAAAGCGTGTGACCGCGGTTTTCTGCGGTCTTTTTGGGAGCGGTGGTAGCGCCGTCGTAGTAGAGAAGCCCCATCGCGTGATAATACGCGCTCATTTTTGACTGATGAGCGTAGAATTCTTCTAATTTCTTTTGGATGTCCATAAGTCACACCTCACTTTTTGAATATTAAAATATGTAAACATTATACCACTTGCGCGCGGGTTTGTAAAGTGCCTTGGCGAAAATTAAGGTCTTTTGTTCCGAAACCGAAATTTTAAAAGTACACTTTCGGTTTTTAAAAAGAATAAAAACGGCGAAAATTCCAAAAAAGGAAAAATATTTTTCGAAAACCTATTGACAAACGCTGAAATAGGGAGTATAATAGGGTCAGAAAGAAACGAAAGGGAGATATTTTTCCCAGAATGGAGCAAATTATGGCAACGAAGAAGACAACAAAGGCAACTGAGACAACAGAGCTTACAGATAAAAAAAGAGCGCTTTCAACAGCAATGGCGCAGATCGAGCGTTCGTTTGGCGCGGGCGCGATAATGAGACTTGGCGAGAACACCGATATGGAGGTTCAGGCTGTCTCCACGGGCTCGCTCTCTCTTGATATGGCTCTCGGTATCGGCGGCGTTCCGAAGGGAAGAATTATTGAGATCTACGGTCCCGAATCCTCGGGTAAGACGACCGTTGCGCTTCATATTATCGCAGAGGTTCAGAAGGCGGGCGGCGAGGCAGCGTTCATTGATGCGGAGCATGCGCTCGACCCTGTTTATGCAAAGGCTCTCGGTGTTGATATAAACAATCTTCTCGTATCCCAGCCCGACTGCGGCGAGGACGCGCTTTCCATTACCGAATCCTTGGCTCGCTCGGGCGCGATTGACGTTATCGTTATCGACTCCGTTGCGG
>CAZMKU010000129.1:0-2746 GCA_964567085.1 uncultured Clostridium sp. | reverse complement strand
CTATGACCCTCTGCTTGTAAGGCAGATGCTCTCCCAACTGAGCTATGCTCCCATAATGCCGTCCTTCGCTGACGACTTAAACATTATATCACAAACGATTTTGTTTGTCAATACCTTTTTTTGAGATTTTTGAGTTTTTTAGAAAGTTTTTTAAGACTTAAAAAACCGCCGAAAAGCCTACGGAATGAGCTTTAGAAACGGGCGTGCATTTAGGAACACACGCCCTATTTCCACTCGATTTCGAGAAACAAATTACTTTGCGATATTTTCCTTAACCTTGGAAGCCTTACCAACTCTACCTCTGAGGTAGTAGAGCTTAGCACGTCTAACCTTACCCTTGCGGATAACGTCAACCGCTACTACGTTAGGAGAATGTACGGGGAATGTCTTTTCAACACCGCATCCGTATGTGATACGTCTTACTGTGAATGTAGAGGAGATACCTGCCTCGTGCTTCGCAATAACTGTACCTTCGTACATCTGAATTCTTTCTCTTGTACCTTCAACGATCTTGTTGTGAACTCTAACTGTGTCACCGATGTTGAACTGGGGTACTTCACTCTTAAGCTGCTCGTTTGTAAAAGCCTTAATCAAATCCATAATGGCCCTCCTTAATCAACGGATGTTCATGCGAGCATTGCAGCGGACCACCCTAAATTCATAATTTATCACACGCGCATTTTTACGCGTACGAAGTATTATACCATATAATTTAAATTTTTGCAATACCCTTTTTCAAAAATATGTGAAAAAATTGTAAATTCTCACGCTTTTTTCTTGAGCTTTCTGAATACGGGTCGCAAGATCCCCATCACTGCCCTGTAAATATCTCTTCCATTATATAATAAGCAAACGATAAGTATCGCGCTTGAAATAAGAATGGAATACAGGCTCATTCCCATAAGAGTGATTACTGCCGCCATACCGCCTATCATGAGCGTATTAAGCGCAATTCGCACGGGATAGGTCTTGAACGGAATAAATTTCTTCATCGTTGCGGCTCTTATGATATAAACCAAAAGGTAGCTCACAAGGGTCGCAACCGACGCTCCCATGGCTCCGTAGGGCTTGATAAGAATAATATTAAGCAGAATATTTACTGCCGCGCCAACAAACGATGTAATGAGCGACATTCCCGTTTTTCTGACCGTAAAATAGGCAGAACCGAGGAACGTGTCAAGCGACGAAAATACCGTCGCGACCGTCAGCACGGGCACGAATATCCACGCGCTGTGGAAGCTTGACGCGAATAAAATTCTTGATATTACCCACGAGAAAAGACAGATAAAGCCGCCGCCGATGAACATTATCGCCTGATAATATTTATACGTCTGGGAATAAAAGCTTGCGTTCTTTTCCATATCATCGGCATCGGACACCGCCGAGATCTTCCAGGCATCGTTGAAAATAATAACAACGTACGTCAGAATCGTCGGGATCTTATACGCCACGGCGTAAAGCCCGTTTTCCTCGGGCGAGCACATCTCGCTTACCATATATCTGTCCGACACACCCGTTATCCACCAGAAAACCGTAGACGGAACGAGCGGCAGGCAGAATTTAAGCAGCGATTTTATAATAGATTTATTTATCTTTCTCGGCTTTATAGCTCTGTAAAGCTTTGCTACGAAGAAAACAAACATCGCGCTCAAGAAATCCGCCAGAACAATTGATAGAACGTATCCTTCAACGCCGAGACCAAGCCCCGCAAGGAAGATAATATTAAGCGCGACCGTAATTGCGGTATTGAGAATTCCCTGCACCGCAAAAAGATTGCTTCTGCCTATCGCGCAGATGTACTGCGAGCAGACCGAGTGGATATTCGACGCGAGCACGTACAGAATTATAAGCCACACGTACGGCGTAAACATCTCCCACAGAGAAAGCAGGGGCGAGAGCGCCAAAAAGACCGCGCAGCCGCAAAGCATAATGAAAATGCCGTTTGTGAGAAACGCTTCCTTATCGTCGTTCTTATCAGCCGCCGCGCGAAAGATTCCCTCGCTGACGCCGAGCGCCGCCATAGGAATAATGAGATTGCACAGATTCGTGATAAGATCCGCCGTGCTATACTCCGCCTGCGACAGACAGGAGGTATAGAACGGAAGCATTACGAACACGATTATCTTTGACACGAATTTTCCCACTGTGAAGATCATAGTGTTGGAAAGCAGCTTTTTTGCCTTTTCGTTCATTTTCTACCTCCTTTTGTGAAATTTATTCGGGCGACTCGGCAAGCCGCCCGATGCTTATTTTAGTTAAATTTCAATCAGTTTTCCCAGTTATGATAAACTTCCATAACGTCGTCGTCTTCCTCGAGCTTTTCGATAAGAAGAGTCATAAACTTGATATCGTCCTCATTTTCAAGAGTTGTCCAAGTGGTAGGGACCTTGCTCTTTTCAGCGGATTCAAACGTATAACCCGCCTCCTTGAGCACTTCCGCTATCTCGTAAACGTCATCGGGCTCCGTGTAGATCTCATAGATTCCGTCCTCACCCGAAAAATCAGCGGCGCCTGCCTCGAGAGCCGTTTCCATAAGCGTATCCTCTTCGATCTCGCCGTCCTCGTCGGCAATAACGATAACGCCCTTTTCCTCAAACATAAAGCTTACGCAGCCGCTCTGTCCCATATTTCCGTGATACTTCGAGAAATAAGAACGGATGTTGCCCGCAGTTCTGTTTCTGTTGTCGGTGGTTGCCTCAACGATAACCGCAACGCCCGCAGGGCCGTAGCCCTCGTAAACTACCTC
>CAZMKU010000128.1:0-2768 GCA_964567085.1 uncultured Clostridium sp. | reverse complement strand
CGTAACCATAATGGAGCTTCTTCGCACCGAGGGCGGCTGTCCCTGGGACAGAGAGCAGACGCATAAGGCCATCCGCAACGATTTTATCGAGGAGACCTACGAGGTCATCGAGGCGATAGACACCGACGATACCAAGCTTCTGCGCGAGGAGCTTGGGGACGTTATGCTCCAGATAGTTTTTCACGCGAGAATGGAGGAGGAGGCGGGCAATTTTAACGTGGACGACGTTGCGAACGACGTTTGCGTAAAGCTTATCCACCGCCACCCTCACATTTTCGGAGACAACGACGCCAAGACGAGCGAGGACGTTCTTAAAAATTGGGAGGCTATCAAAAATATTGAAAAGAGCAGAGTTACGTATACCGACAAGCTTCGTGCGATCCCGCCGATGTTTCCCGCATTACTTCGTGCGCAAAAGGTGGGGAAGAAGGCTTCGTTCTTTGACTTTGAGACCGCGGACCTTGTGATAGACAAGATCTACGAGGAGACTGCCGAGGTCAAGGAGGCTATGGAGAGCGGCGATAAGGCGCATATCGAGGAGGAGATAGGCGATCTGCTTCTTACCGTAACGAGCCTTGCGCGCAAGGCGGGAGTCGACTCCGAGGAGGCTCTTTTCAAGGCTGTAAATAAGTTCATAAGCCGTTTTGAAAGGGTTGAAAATGCCGCCGCGGAGAGGGGACTTTCGGTTGATAAAATGAGCATGAGCGAGCTTGACGCTATCTGGGATGAAATAAAATAAAAATATTGGTCATTTTGTATAAATTTTTAAAAAAATATGCAAAAAATGTCAAAATATTTTCTAAAAGCTATTGAAAAAATAGGGATAATGTGTTATAATATAAACGCAAACAATAAAAAACTTAATAAAGTTAAAAGGAGAACAAAATTATGAACAAGTTACAGCTCACAGATGCAGTTGCAAAGCGCACAGGTATGACAAAGAAGGATTCCGCTACGGCAGTTTCCGCAGTTCTCGACGTTATCGTTGAAGCACTCGCAGCAGGCGACGACGTTAAGATCACAGGCTTCGGCGGCTTCGAGGTTAAGACTCGCGAAGCAAGAACAGGCAGAAACCCCAAGACAGGCGCTCCCGTTGAGATCCCCGCTTCCAAGTACGTTTCCTTCAGCGCAGGCAGCACGCTCAAGGATAAGGTTAATGGATGAGGCTTGATAAATATTTAAAGGTCTCCCGAATCATAAAGCGAAGAACCGTCGCGAACGACGCATGCGACGCCGAGCACGTAACGGTTAACGGCAGAGCGGCAAAGGCGTCCTACGACGTAAAGGAAGGGGATATAATTGAGGTCAGCTTCGGGCAGAGAAAGCTCAAGGTAAGAGTCCTTGATATCCGCGAATTTACCGCGAAGGCAGACGCTTCGTCACTTTATGAAGTAATAGAATAAATAAAAAGATCTCCGCATATAGTGTATCGAGAAATTTTGTCGGTATGTTTTATGCGGAGGTTTTTTATGCAGGAAACAAATAAGACGAGGGAGCATTCGTTTTCCTCGGACAACAGAGAGGGAATAAGGATCTCGGGAGCGGTCGAGGTTACGAGCTTTGATACCTCGCACGTGCAGTTGAATACTGTGTGCGGAGGAATGGTGGTCGAGGGCGAGGAGCTGAAGGTCAGCGCGCTTGATCTTGACTCGGGTATCGTAGAGGTCGAGGGGACGCTCAACGGCGTTTTTTACTTCAAGGAAAATGCGACGGCAAAAAAGGGGCTTTTCGGTCGAAATAAGTAATGCTTGTATTTACGGATAATATAAGATCGCTTGTGATCTGGAGTCTTGCCGCGGGCGGTGTTCTTTGTCTCGTTTATGATATAATAAGGGCGTCTCGAGACCTTTTCGGCGTTAGCGCGAGCGTCTCGGAAATGAAAAAGGGAAGGCTGTTTGCTCTAAAAATGATCTGTTTGATCCTCGGAGACTTTCTTTTTTGTGTTTTCGCGGCAATTTGCTTTCTTATCGTTTCATTCTGCACCAACGGCGGAGTCTTCCGCGGACTTATTCTGATTTGCGGAGCGCTGGGCTTTGCTTTGATACGCTTTACCGTATCGAAAATATTTATGCTTTTACTGCTCAAGGTCGTTTTCGCTATAAGAAAGCTTCTCGGGTTTATGTATTCCGTTCTGCGCGCGATCGCGCTAAAAATTGCCAAGCCGTTTTTTTCTCTTTATCACTTGACATTGGGCAGGATTATTTGTATAATTAAAGGTAGGATAAAAGAAAAACGTGAGCTGAAAATGGCATTGAAAGCGCAGCTTGCGGGAAAGGAAGAAGATGCGATTCTGGAGAAGGCTCAAGGAGATAGGAACAAAAAAGAGCGAATCGTTATCGGCAGACGAGCTGAAAAATTATGAAGCGTCTCTGCCTCACGGAGAGATGGAGCGGATCACGGGCGACGTAGTCGAGAGCTTCAAGAGGCCGTCGCATATAACGATATTCAAGATTATGCTTGCGGTATTGCTCATTTTTTCAATAGTGATCTTTTCGGTAAGCTTTATGCGCTACACGGAGCTTCAGAAGAGAAAGCAGGCGCTTGAGCGCGAGGTTGAGGAGCTTGAGGCTGAGATCGACGAGCTTCAGTATCTTATCGGCGTGCCGAAGGATGATTACGAGTATATGGTAAGGATCGCAAAGGAAAGGCTCGGGCTTTACTATCCCGACGAAACTATTTATTACAACAATACAAACAAATAAAACGCCTATGGTAAATAGCGTGATACTCCAAGCGG
The DNA here is from genome assembly GCA_964567085.1 of uncultured Clostridium sp. Taxonomy (GTDB): domain Bacteria; phylum Bacillota; class Clostridia; order Oscillospirales; family CAG-272; genus SVTX01. The sequence continues at coordinate 31 of CAZMKU010000128.1, read as the reverse complement.
AGTATCACGCTAACTAAGTTTGCCCTTTGGG
>CAZMKU010000127.1:0-2805 GCA_964567085.1 uncultured Clostridium sp. | reverse complement strand
ACAGAAAAGCTATGCTTCGCGGAATGGTTACCCTGCTGCTTGAGAACGGACAGGTAGAAACCACTCTTACAAGAGCTAAGGAAGTTCGTTCCATCGCAGAAAAGATGATTACACTTGGCAAGAAGAACACTCTTGCAAGCCGCAGAGCAGCTCTCGCATACATCACAAAGGAAGACGTTGTAACAAAGCTTTTCAACGAGATCGCTCCCAAGTATGCAGAACGCAACGGTGGTTATACACAGATTCTTAAGGTTGGTACACGTCGCGGCGACGCAGCTGAGATGGCTATCGTTAGACTCATTGACGAACAGTAATTTTAAGAACACATAATAAAAAACAGGTGGCTTGGGCTACCTGTTTTTTGGTTTGTATAAGGAAAACCACGCGATAGTCACGTGGATCAATAAAGGTTAATTGATGAGTGGGAAATAGAACGTTGAAAAAACATCCTCCGGGAGGGAGGGGGACCACCTTGTGTGGTGGAAGGAGCCCTACGGGACTTCAAGGAAATTTTAATTCTAAGTACGCGCAGGCTCCCTCAGTCATTTTCTTGCGAAAATGCCAGCTCCCTCTCGGAGGGAGCTTTCGGGTTGCCGAGGACGTCGGTCCCTACGAATTTGTGCGGCGCGTTTTGCATCGCAACCTAATCAGTTTTTTCGCTTTGGTAATCTTGGCGCAGAACGCGTGTCAAATATAACATAAAAAAGCTCCGTCGAAAAGACGGAGCTTTTTGTCTCATAAATGAAGTACGCTAGAGGCAATCGCAAAATAAATAATCAAAGTTATCGAGTCAACGATAGTCGTAATAAAGGGAGACGCCATAACCGCGGGGTCGAGCTTGATCTTCTTCGCCGCGATGGGAAGAAGTGTACCGATAAGCTTTGCTACGATAACTGCGAAGCAAGCCGTCAAGCTTACCACGAGCGCGATCAAAAGGTTTTCTTGGCTTGTAACAAAAAGAAAATCTACTGCGATAGTTTTGATAAAGCATACTACACCAAGACAAAGACCGCAGAGCAGGGAAACGCGGAATTCCTTGAAAAGAATTCTGAAGAAATTCTTCGGCTGGATCTCGTCAAGCGAGAGCGCACGAATGATTGCAACGGATGATTGGCTTCCCGCATTACCGCCCGTGCTCATAAGCATCGGGATAAACGACGTCAAAATTACGTAAGTTCCGAGCGCGGATTCGTAGTGATTGATGATCATACTCGTGAAAATTCCCGAGATCATAAGGATAACAAGCCAAGGAACTCTCTTGAGCCAGGTTTCAATTACACCCGTCTTGAGATAGGTCTTGTCGGTAGGCGTAATACCTGCCATCATTTCGATATCGGCGGTCGTTTCCTCTTCGATAACGTCAAGCGCGTCGTCGACGGTAACGATACCAACGAGTCGGTTTTCCTTATCAACGATAGGAAGAGCTAACAGGTCGTACTTCGAAATCGTCTGCGCTACGCTTTCTCTGTCGTCAAGCGTGTGAGCGAAAATTATCTGCTCCTCCATTATGTCGCGGATCTTGGTCTCGGATTTCGCGAAGAGCAGCTGCTTGAAGGATACCGTACCTATGAGCTCACGGGACTTGTCCGTAACGTAAGCCGTGTATACGGTCTCCTTTTCAATGCCCGTTCGTTTGATATACGCTATGGCCTCTTCGACGGTCATATTAGCGCGGAGCTTTACAAATTCCGCAGTCATAACGCTTCCCGCGCAGTCGTCGGGGTAGGCGAGGAGTCGGTTGATCTGACTTCTTGTTTCACTTGACGCGTTTTTCATGATCCTGTGAACCATATTCGCGGGAAGCTCCTCGAGCATATCAACGGCGTCGTCAAGGAACAGGTCCTCGATAATGATGGAAATTTCCTTGTCGGTGAGTGCCTCGATGATCTTTTCCTGCATATCGGAATCAAGCTCTGCAAATACATCTGCGGAGATGTCCTTACGGAGCAGCTTGAACACCGCGGGAACCTGCTTGATTGAAAGCTCAGAGAAGAAGTCCGCTATATCGACGGGGTTCATTTCACGCGTGGCGCGTCTGAATTCAGAGTATTTCTTGTTCTCGAGCATGGTCTCGAGATCCTCAAAAATCTCGTCCACGAGGTTTTCGTAGGTTTCTGATGGGGATTCCGCCTCCGCTTTGATTTCAGCCTTAATTTCGGCCTTGTGGGCTTCGAGCTGATCCTCAAGAAGAGCCTTGAGCTCGTCGTCATTATTGTTGAGGTTTTCGTTATCCTTGTATTCTGCCATATAAACACCCCCCTATCGATAGATTTTTACTCTTCAAGTATAGCAGAAAAATATTTGTTTGTCAACAAATTTGGGTGCGAAAAATTTTAACAAAGTAAAAACAATAATCGACTGCCGACGGTGCGGCAGTCGAAAAAATCAACATTTTGTCTTTTTGAAAATTGCGTCTGTGTTACATTTGTCAAAGCTGGGATTGAAGGCGTAGAAATTCTTTGAATTCAGCCTATCCTGTGTAACTCTAATAGCGTCGCAGAATCTCTGATAGTGTACGATCTCGCGCTCACGAAGGAATTTGATAGGGTCGCGCACGTCGGGATCGTCAACGAGACGAAGAATGTTGTCGTAGGTAACGCGCGCCTTTTGCTCTGTTACTATCACGTATTCGCAACAAAATTTGGTTTTGCAAAAGCGCGAAAAATCCTTATTTTGCAAGGCTTACGGCACTTTTGTGGTTGCCGATTTTTTAGAAATTCCAATAAATTTCGATGGGCACGTTTCGAGTGCCCGGAATGCGCTTTCCGACCATGATTTTGTCGATCAAAATCTCCACCATTTCCC
>CAZMKU010000126.1:0-2871 GCA_964567085.1 uncultured Clostridium sp. | reverse complement strand
AGTCAGCCATGGGGCTGGAAGGAGTTATGGGGTAGATGCCCGCAACTTCTGTGAAAGCGTAGCTTACGTGAGCGGCAGCCTGGTTACCGTCCATGGAAAGCTTTTTTCTTTCGATTGCCATGTTTTAAATCCTCCTGGAATATATAAAAAATTTTTTGCACGTAGCGAACGAGTTATGGCAAGACCGCAATAACTCAATTTTAATGATAACACAATTTTTTTAAAAAGTAAAGAGTTTTCGAGAAAAAACTATGCTTTTTTTAAGAAAAATAACAGTAAATCTTACATTAAGTATATCTTTTGATAATTTTTCGCATTTCAGGCTCGCGCGTGGCATAAATGAATAATATCGCCGAATCCGGATATAGAATATTACTAAAAACCTCAAACTTTTTTCTTATTAGCTATTGCAATTGAAAAATGTTTGTGCTATAATTAACTGTAAGGCGTGCTGTTCCTTACGGTAACAGGGCGTCCTTTTATTTTGTTTAATATTCTATTTAAGATACGAGGTACAAAAAATGAGTACAAATGAACGCAGAGTAGGTACAATTTCCCGCGGTATCCGCTGTCCTATCATCCGCGAGGGCGACGATCTTGCAAAAATCGTTTCGTCGAGCGTGCTTGAGGCGGCAGAATACGAGGGCTTTTCCCTTCGCGACCGCGACGTTATTTCAATAACAGAATCCATAGTCGCAAGAGCTCAGGGCAACTACTGCTCTGTTGATAATATTGCCGCAGACGTTCGAGCAAAGCTTGGCGGAGAGACCGTTGGCGTTATCTTCCCCATTCTTTCCCGTAACCGCTTCGCTATCTGTCTTCGCGGTATCGCGCGCGGCTGCAAAAAGGTGGTCCTTATGCTCAGCTACCCCTCCGACGAGGTTGGCAACCACCTCGTTAGTATGGATAAAATAGACGAATCGGGCGTAAACCCCTATTCCGACGTTCTCACGCTCGAAAAATACCGCGAGCTTTTCGGCTACGAAAAGCACGAGTTCACAGGCGTTGATTACGTTGAATATTACGGCGACCTCATTCGCGAGGAGGGCGCAGAGGTTGAGATCATCTTCGCAAATCAGGCAAAGTCGATTCTCACCTACGCCGACCACGTTCTCAACTGCGACATTCACACTCGCGCGAGAACAAAGAGAATACTTTTGGCTAACGGCGCAAAGGTGGTTTGCTCGCTCGACGATATTATGACACAGTCCATTGACGGCTCGGGCTGCAACGAAAAGTACGGTCTTCTCGGCTCCAACAAGTCCACCGAGAACACGGTCAAGCTTTTCCCCCGCGAGTGTCAGGGCCTTGTTCTCGATATTCAGAAGCTCATTCTCGACGCTACGGGCAAGCACGTTGAGGTAATGGTTTACGGCGACGGCGCGTTCAAGGATCCCCAGGGTAAGATCTGGGAGCTCGCAGACCCCGTAGTTTCCCCCGCCTTCACCGACGGTCTTATCGGCACACCCAACGAGCTCAAGCTCAAGTACCTTGCCGACAACGACTTCAAGGACCTCTCGGGCGAGGAGCTCAAGGCGGCGATCTCCGCTTCCATCAAAGCAAAGGACGGCTCAAGCCTCGTAGGTAACATGGCGGCTCAGGGCACGACTCCCCGACAGCTGACCGACCTTATCGGCTCGCTCTGCGACCTGACATCAGGCTCGGGCGACAAGGGTACTCCCGTGGTTCTCGTTCAGGGCTACTTTGATAACTATACAAACTGATAAAATTCGGGGACTTGGCAATCTGACAAGTCCCCTTTTTGAAAATGAGGCAAATATGATTAGAATTGGTATATACGGCTACGGCAATCTCGGCAAAGGTGTTGAAAGTGCTATAAGACAAAATCCCGATATGGAGCTTGTCGGCGTATTCACTCGCAGAGATCCCGAAAGCGTAAAAACAGTGTTCCCTGAAAGCTGTGTTTTCTCCGCATCCGACGTTCTTGACTTTAAGGATAAAATCGACGTTATGATCCTATGCGGCGGCTCGGCAACCGATCTGCCCGAGCAGACTCCCGAGCTTGCGAAATTTTTCAACGTGGTCGACAGCTTCGACACCCACGCGAAGATCCCCGCGCATTTTTCTGCGGTTGACACCGCGGCAAAGGCAAATAATACGGTGGCAGTAATCTCTGCCGGTTGGGATCCCGGGCTTTTTTCACTTAACAGGCTGCTAGGCGGCGCTATCCTGCCTGTCGGCGAGGACTACACCTTCTGGGGACGCGGCGTAAGTCAGGGACACAGCGACGCGATTCGAAGAATCGACGGCGTGCTTGACGCGCGTCAGTACACCGTTCCCGTAGACGCGGCGCTTGACGCGGTGCGAAACGGCGAGGCTCCCGCGCTTACGACGAGAGAAAAGCACACAAGACTTTGCTACGTGGTAGCGAAGGAGGGTGCTGACAAATCGGCGATCGAAGCACAGATAAAGACAATGCCCAACTATTTTGCGGATTACGACACCACGGTTGTTTTCATCACGGCAGAGGAGCTTGCGCGAGATCACTCTGCGCTCCCCCACGGCGGCACGGTTATCAGAAGCGGTGTAACGGGCAAGGACGGCGAGAATAAGCACGTAATTGAGTTTAACCTGAAGCTTGATTCCAACCCCGAATTTACCTCGTCGGTGCTTGTGATGTGCGCCCGCGCCGTCTTTAAGCTCGCAGCTGAAAAATCCTTTGGCGCAAAGACAATTCTCGATATTCCCCCCGCGTATTTTTCGAGTAAAACACGGGAAGAGCTGCTTAAGGAATTGATGTGAAAAATAAATAGAAAGACTCCCTTTTTAGCGTAGTGCCCTTAAGGACACTACGTGTCGATATAAATCCGCTATCGCGGATTTTCGATATACGCTTACGCGTTCGATATG
>CAZMKU010000125.1:0-2882 GCA_964567085.1 uncultured Clostridium sp. | reverse complement strand
CTTCATCTGTGTGACGGTGTTCTCTCTGCCTGTGGGCATATGCTTTGAAATATAAGGAATTTCAGCCCAGATAACCATACCACGCTCGTCACACAGATCGTAGAAGAACTGATCGTGCTGATAATGAGCAAGACGGATAGTTGTCGCGCCAACCTCGCAGATGAGATCCATATCTTCAATATGATGCTCGGGAAGAAGCGCGTTGCCAACGCCAAGTCTGTCCTGATGGCGGGATACGCCGCGCAAGGGGTATTCTTCGCCGTTGAGGATAAAGCCACGGTCGGGGTCGATCTTGAATGTGCGGCAGCCGAAGCGTGAGCAAACGTTGTCAACTACAACGTCGCCTTCAAGAATTTCAGCCTCACAGCAGTAAAGATAAGGATCGCGGCGACCGTGCCAGAGATGTACGTTCTCAAGCTTGAAGTTAACCTTCTTATCTGTGGAAGTGATCTTCTGGAGCTCGTTTTCGTCCTTGTCGTAAATCGTGTAAACGTATGTCTGACCCTCTTTGAGTTCTGTGGAGTAAACCTCAACCTCAACGTCAGCGTCAGCGCCGTTTACCGTGGGTGTGATCTTGATACCCGGAGCGCCGTAGTATTCAAGGTCGAAGTGAGTTTCGGGAACGGAGATAAGATTTACGTTTCTGTAAAGACCGCCGTAGAACGTAAAGTCTGCCATCTGGGGATAAACGGTATCGTTGGGAGCGTTATTAACCGTGATAGCAAGCTCGTCGTTGCCTGAAAGCTTGTCGGTAAGATCAACGCGCCACGTGGAGTAACCGCCGTGATGCTCGGCGAGCTTTTCGCCGTTTAAGTAAACTGCTGCGGAGGAGTTTGCGCCCTGAATTTCAAGGTAGTGTCTGTTGCCCTCCACAAGCTCGTCAGAGCTGATTGTTCTTGTGTATACACAAGTGCCGCGGAAATAGTCGTTTCCGCCGTCCTGACCGTCTGTAGCGTTCCACGAGTGCGGAAGATCAACCGCTTCAAACGCTTCGGGTCTTTCATTCGGGAAATTGGGTGTGTTCTTAGCAAACTGCCAGCCCGAATTGATGTTAATGATTTTTCTCATTGTGATCCTTTCGTTAAAGCCTGCCCGATTTGGTTCGGGCAGGCCAAGTGTTAAAAATGATTATTCCTGAACCTCTTCAGGAGTAGCTTCTGCAAGTGCTGCGGCTCTGCGCTCTTCGAGCTCTGCGTTCATCTTGTTGAGCGTCTTCTTGTCAAGGTTGTAAACGAGACCGAGACCTACGAACATCATAATACCTGCTACGAGGTAAAGGATTGCTACGAGCATACGGATATCAACTGCAACCTCCCAAGAAAGAAGATTGATGTCGATCTCAGTGAAAACGCCGTTAGCATCGGGCTTGGAGTTGTTTACGTAACCCAAAGTGCCCATGATTGCGATAGCAACTGCGGGGCCGATGCCCTGCGCGAGCTTTCTGAAGAAGGAGTGGAGTGAGTATACGACGCCTTCTTCTCTGTTGCCTGTCTTCCATTCGTTGTAGTCGATAGCGTCGCCCATCATAGCCCAGGATACTGTAGAATAGATGCCAAGGCCGAGAGAGCAGATAAGCTGACCGACAACGTAGAGAATAAGGTCAACGGTTGTATTTCCTTCGCTCACGGGGATAATTCCGAGAGGAGCGAGGAACAGGATAGCAGCGCCTATGATGTAGCAAACCGCGCCGATAAGGGAGAGCTCCTTCTTACCGTACTTTGTTACCATCTTACGTGCCAAGGGTGTGAATACTATAATCGGAATCATAGAGAACATAGAAACAAGACCCGAGATCTGAACGTTCTTGAAGTAAGCCTGGAACGTAACCGTTACTGCGGTAGCCGCGCCCTGCATACCGATGAACATACCCATAGCAGCGAGTGTTGCGCCAACTGCGGGACGGTTCTTCATAAAGTTGCCCATAGCCTTGAATACGTTGAACTTGGGCTGATCTTCGTTAAGTACGACGTCTGTGTCAACACGGATCGTCGTGTTCTTGATCATGAACTGGAAGCAGAGGAATCCAAGAGCACCCATAATGAGAGCTGCGATGAATACCTTGATGCCGTTGAGAGAGCCGTCTTCATTGTAAATAATGAAGGGGAGAATAACCATAGGAACCATATTTCCGATAAGGCTTCCGATAGAACGCCAAGCGGAAAGAGACGCGCGGTCTGCGGGTTCATTGGAGATAAGGGAAAGAAGCGAGCCGTACGGAACGTTTGCGATGGTATAGAACGCATCCCAGATTACGTAACCGCAAATGAAGATAATGATCTTAGCCCAAACGGGAGCGTTCGGGAAAGGCAGGAAGCAGCAAGCACCGCCAACGATAAGACCAATGGAGCCAAACCAGATGTAAGACAAGAACTTGTTTCTCTTGTACTTTCTTCTGTCGGCGTCAATAATAGAACCGATAAGGGGGTCGTTGATTGCATCCCATACCTGTACTACGATGAGAAGCAGAGAGTACCATACGCTAAGACCCATTACCTGAGTCCAGAAAAGCGCCATAGTGCTCTTGAGCGCAAAGGACATATTACATCCAAGGTCGCCCGCGGCATACGCTAAACAGTCGCGCATACCAAACTTTTTGGTTTCGTTTTGTTTTTTCATTTTGAAAAAATCCTCCTAAAGTTTTTTATTTTATTTCTTTTCAAAAATGATCTAAATAAATAGAGGTTAGGGGGAAATGCGAAAATTTGTTTATCTCTGAATTCTGCCCGAGCCGTCGCCGCCTGCGAGCTTTTCAACCTCGGCAACAGTAACCATATTGTAGTCGCCTTCAATTGAGTGCTTGAGAGCCGAAGCCGCAACCGCGAATTCAACAGCCTCCTGTGTGGACTTGCCTGAAAGCAAGCTGTAAATAAGTCCGCCGCCGA
>CAZMKU010000124.1:0-2939 GCA_964567085.1 uncultured Clostridium sp. | reverse complement strand
TTTGGTGCGGAAAACGGGACTTGAACCCGTACGGTGTGAACCACACGCCCCTCAAACGTGCGCGTCTGCCAGTTCCGCCACTTCCGCTTGTGTCTTGACGACTTGATTATTATACTACAAAATTCTTCGTTTGTCAATATGTTTTTTAAAATTATTTTTAGAATTTTTCCGAATAATAAAAGGGTGCGGTTGCACCCTTTTATTCAACAATTTATCATAATCTCAATAATTTTGGAATCGGTTTCCTTCATACCCTCGTTGCCGAGCGCGGAGATGTTTTCAATCGTTTTTTCAACTCCGATGCCGACAAGGCCGTCGCCGCCGTAGAACTGACAATTTTCGTTGAACATCTCAAAGCCCATAATACCCGCATCAACTGCCATTGAGATCTTTGCGGCGCAGCTTGCCTTCGCGCCGTCGCAGACGATTCCGCTGGATATTGCGAGCGCGTTTACTATCGTATGATTTACCGCGCGCAAATTTTTTGTAAGCAGATACGCGATACCCGCGCCCGCGCCCGCGCCCGCGCTTACCGCGCCGCAATATGCCGAAAGTCGACCTATACCGCTCTTAAGATGCAGAGTAACGAGATTTGAAACAAGCAGAGCGCGATAAAGCTCCTCGTCGGTCTTGCCGTAATGCTGCGCGTATGTAATAACGGGCAGGGAGGTCGTCATACCCTGATTTCCGCTACCCGAGCAGATAATTACGGGCATATCGCAGCCGCCCATTCTCGCGTCCGAGCCTGCCGCAGCCAAAGCCTTTGCGCGTGTTCTCGGGGAGTTGTCGCGCTTGGCGATGATCTGACCGATCCTTGCGCCGTAATTGTTTTCCATACCGTGTTTAGCGATCGCGGTGTTATAGTTTATTTGTCTGTCAAGAATATGGCGCACGTCGTCAAGCTCTGCCGTGTTGGCAAAATCAAAAATATCACTTACGAGCAAAAGGGAATAGTCAAGGTCGTCATCCTCTTTGCATTTATGGTTGGGGTTTGAGAAAAGCACCTCGTCATTTTTCTTGATCTCAACGATATTAGTGTGCTCGCCGCAGATTCGCACCGTGGCGGTATTGTGCTCCTTGTCAGTCGCGCTGATGATCATATCAAGTGCATCTGCGGAGTCGAGAGCCGACAGAGAGAAGGAAATTTCCTTCATTTTTTCCTCGAGCGAGTCGGACTCTTCTTTCGTAACCTTGGAGATGACCTCAAGCTCGAGCTCGCTTTTGCCGAAGAGCGCGCCGAGAGCCGCCGCGACCTCAATACCGCGCATACCGCCGCTATTGGGCACGACAACGCTCTTTACGTTCTTGATTATGTTTCCGCTGACCTCGATGTCGATGTGGACGGGGATAGCTCCGAGCGTTTTGCGAGCAACTGCCGCGCAGTATGCGAGAGCGATAGGCTCTGTGCAGCCCATAGCGGGAACAAGCTCTTTTTCGAGTATTTTTATATACGTCTGATAGATTTTTGTGTTTCTTTCCATTTTATTAAGAGAAAAGCTGCTCCTTATAAACTCCGTCTGCGATAAGCTTCCTGAAGGATTCCATAACGTACTCCTTGTCTTCCTTATACGTTACGCCGAACCATTTGTCGTTCGTTGTAATGACCTTAACGGTAGCGCGACCGTCGTTGACCATATCTCCGATAGTTGTGGGAAGCAAAAATTCCGCCTTCATTTCACCCGCGTTGCCGTCGGAGAGGAATTTCACAAATTCATCCTCGAGCAGATCAACGAACCTTTTGGGGAATGCCCACATATTCATTGACGTAGGTGTTTCGGGGGAGAGCTCGCACACACCGTCAAGCTTATTTTCGCCTGTGATGATACCGTCAACCTTCTGGATATTGCTTGTTTCAACTATTCTTGTAAGGTAGCCGTCCTCGTTTGTGCGACAAAGTCCGCGTGTTACCGCGCCGTTTTCGCTGAGTGTGTTTTTGAGCACGAATCCCGGCATTACCATATCGAGCTTATCTCCCTCGGTGTCCATTTCGTTTACGATATAGTCGTGAAGCGCACGGAAGGATTCCTTGCCGTAGTAGTCGTCGGCGTTGATAACCACCGCGGGATTTTCGAGAAGTCCGCGGCAGGAGAGAACCGCGTGACCCGTGCCCCAGGGCTTCGTTCTGCCCTCAGGGTTCATAAAGCCGCCCGGGAGATTGTCGACCTCCTGGAAAGCGTACTTGCAGGGGCAAATTTTCTCTATTCTGTTGCCGATGATCTCGCGGAAATCAGCCTCGAGGTCGTGTCTTATAATAAATATTACGTCGTCAAAGCCTGCTTCGAGCGCATCGTGAATGGAATAGTCCATAATGATCTCGCCCGAAGGACCTACGGGCGCTAACTGCTTGATGCCGCCGCCAAAGCGCGAGCCGATACCCGCAGCCATAATAACGAGAGTGGTTTTCATTTATTTGTTCTCCTTAAAAGATGTATTTGTTTTAGTTTATGCCGAGAAGGATCTTGCAAGTCGGGACTTTATCTCTGAAATGAAGTCGCGTGTGTTGACAGTTTTGACGGGTGTGCCTGCGTCCACGAGCCCCGAAAGGTCTTTTGTCATAATGCCTGCGTTCAGAGTATCTATGCACGCCGCTTCAAGCTTGTCGGCAAAGTCCACGAGCGCTGTCAGTCCGTCGAGCTCGCCGCGCTTGCGGAGCGCGCCGCTCCAGGCGTAGATAGTCGCCATGGGGTTTGTTGAGGTCTCCTCGCCCTCAAGATATCTGTAATAGTGGCGGGTAACCGTTCCGTGAGCCGCCTCGTATTCGTACTTGCCGTCGGGGGAAACCAGCACGCTCGTCATCATAGCGAGCGAGCCGAAAGCAGTCGAAACCATATCCGACATAACGTCGCCGTCGTAGTTCTTGCAAGCCCAGATATATCCGCCCTCGCTTCTGATAACGCGGGCAACCGCGTCGTCGATGAGGGTGTAGAAGTAGGTTATGC
>CAZMKU010000123.1:1366-2947 GCA_964567085.1 uncultured Clostridium sp. | reverse complement strand
AGCGAATACGACACCGCACTCGTCGGCAACGCGGTTCATCTCAAGCACCTGTTCTTTTATAGTTTCTTCTCTCTCAACCATGATACCGCCAACATCGGGCTCGTCTGACAATCCGACAAACAAGTTGAGATGCTCATTGAGAATCTTGGCTCCGAGCGAAATCGCTTCCTTAGCTGAGATCGTACCGTTTGTGAGCACGTTGATCGTGAGCTTGTCAAGATCAGTATTGCTACCCGAACGAGTATTTTCAACCTCAAAGCTTACATTGTAAACGGGGGTGTAAATTGAATCGGTGAAGATCGTGTTTATGGGCAACGCGGAATTCATACCAAGCATATCAGTGTGAAGCTGCTTGTTGCGCTCGGAGGATACGTATCCTCTGTCGCAGTTGAACGTAAGCTCCATATAGAATCTTTCGTTTTCAGCAACCGTTGCGATATGATGATCGGGGTTGAGGATCTCAATGTCCGTATCCTGCTTGATATCGCCTGCTGTTACGTCATGCTCGCCAACAACGTCGATAACAACGATCTTGGGGCCTGTGCAGTGAAGCTTAGCGATAATTCCCTTCACGTTAAGAATGATCTCTGTTACGTCCTCGGTAACACCGGGAACTGTAGAAAATTCGTGAAGAACACCGTCAATCTTGATATTTGTTACTGCGTAACCGGGGAGCGAGCTGAGCAATACTCTGCGGAGCGAGTTGCCAAGCGTCTGACCAAAGCCTCTCTCGAGGGGCTCAACGATGAACGTTCCCTTTGTACCATCTTCGCTCAAGTTTACAGTCGATATATTGGGCTTCTCTATCACAATCATTCCAAATAAAACCTCCTTAAAATTCTTAAATAAGCAATATGCCTAAAATCGGGTAACGGATTTGTAAAATCAAAGTAAAACCACAATTACCCAAAGTGGTATTACTTGGAGTAAAGTTCAACGATAAGCTGTTCGTTGAAGTCGAAGTCAATATCTTCTCTTGCAGGCATTGCAACAACCTTAGCCGTAAGGTCTGTCTTGTTAACCTCAAGCCACTTGGGAGCTGTCTTAGCTTCGAGAGCTTCAACGAGTTCCTTGATTCTGCCGTTGTCGCGAGCTGCTTCCTTAACTGCGATCACGTCACCGGGCTTAACGAGAATAGAGGGAATGTTAACCTTCTTACCGTTAAGTGTGAAGTGTGCATGAAGAACGAGCTGACGAGCTTCCTTGTGAGACTCTGCAAGACCCATTCTGTAAACTGTGTTATCAAGACGTCTCTCAAGAAGAACGAGAAGGTTTTCACCTGTCATACCTTCCTTGCGAGCAGCCTCGTCATAGTAGTTTCTGAACTGTCTTTCGAGAACACCGTAGTATCTCTTTGTTGTCTGCTTCTCACGAAGCTGAAGGCCGTATTCGCCCATTTTCTTCTTTGCTGCGCCATGCTGACCGGGAGCTGTGCTTCTGCGATCAAGCGCGCACTTACCGCTTGTGCATCTTTCGCCCTTGAGGTAAAGCTTCTTACCTTCTCTACGGCAAAGCTTACATGCGGGACCTGTGTATCTAGCCATTTTAAACTACCTCCTTAAAATTATACGCGTCTGCGCT
>CAZMKU010000123.1:0-1356 GCA_964567085.1 uncultured Clostridium sp. | reverse complement strand
TTAGGCGGTCTGCATCCGTTGTGGGGGATGGGAGTAACGTCTTTGATAAGTGTAATCTGAAGACCACATGTTTCAAGCGCGCGAATTGCGGATTCACGTCCTGAACCGGGACCCTTTACATATACTTCAACAGACTTGAGACCGTGCTCAACTGCAGCCTTTGCTGCTGTTTCAGAAGCTGACTGAGCTGCGAAGGGAGTAGACTTTCTAGAACCCTTGAAGCCGAGCTCACCAGCGGAAGCCCAGGAAATTGCGTTGCCGTTAACGTCTGTAATTGTAACGATAGTGTTATTGAATGTGGACTGAATGTGTACTGCGCCCTTTTCAATATTCTTTCTTTCGCGGCGTCTCTTGACAACTTTCTTTGCGTTTGCTTTTGCCATTTCTATGCCACTCCTTTACTTCTTCTTGTTAGCAATTGTCTTAGCGGGACCTTTTCTTGTTCTCGCGTTAGTCTTTGTTCTCTGACCTCTTACGGGAAGACCCTTTCTGTGTCTGATACCGCGGTAGCAGTTGATTTCTACCATTCTCTTGATATTGAGGGAAACCTCTCTGCGAAGGTCACCTTCAACTGTGTAAGAGTTTTCGATAACATCACGAAGCTTTGCAATTTCTTCCTCTGTAAGGTCCTTAGCTCTTGTGTCAGGGTTGATGCCTGTCTGAGCTATGATATCATTTGCGCTCTTGCGTCCTATACCGTAAATGTAAGTAAGGGCGATTTCAACGCGCTTGTTATTGGGAATATCAACACCAGCTATACGTGCCATCTGTTTTTACCTCTCTGTTAATATGAGTTGATTGTTAAAGTCAAGCTTGCGATCAGCCCTGCTTCTGCTTGTGCTTGGGGTTCTCGCAAATAACCATGACTTTACCTTTTCTCTTAATAATCTTGCACTTTTCGCAGATTTTCTTTACGGACGGTTTAACTTTCATTCCTGTAAACCACCTTTCTTTAGAGTATTTTTTCGTGGCAAGGCCACGTCACGGTTTTTCTTTAATGTTTATTATTTAGAGCGCCACGTGATGCGACCCTTCGTGAGATCGTAAACCGAAACCTCAACTGTTACGTGGTCGCCGGGCAAAACTCTGATATAGTTAATTCTAAGCTTTCCCGAAATGTGAGCAGTCACGATGTGACCGTTGGGAAGCTTTACCTTGAAGGTCGCGTTGGGAAGAGCCTCAACTACCTCGCCTTCAAATTCAATTACATCATCCTTCGGCAAAATAATCCTCCTTAGAATTGGTTCATACCAAATTCAAACTCAAAAATCTTTGTCGATCTGCGTCATAACTATCACGCCGTCAGCCGTAAGAGCCACCGTGTTTTCGTAATGCGCAGAAAGTGTTCCGTCCGCG
>CAZMKU010000122.1:0-2997 GCA_964567085.1 uncultured Clostridium sp. | reverse complement strand
GCAAGTGCCTACGTTCATAAACACGGGAGTCTGAATATCGCCGTGTACTGTGTGAAGGACGCCGCGACGCGCGCGTCCGTCCTGTGCTAAAAGTTCAAACATAACTTTGCTCCTCTGTATTTAGCCCACCGCAGACCAATGCGGCGGCTTTAAATTTCAATTTAGTAATTTCAAGTTCTCTCGAACTGTCTGTCCATATTTTTCTTTGAAAACTCCATAGCCACGGGGCGTCCGTGAGGACAAACCGTAATGTCGGGAATTTCCATAAGCTTTCTTACAACCCAGAGATTGTGCTCCTTGGGGTATTCTCTGCCCGCCTTGATAGCCGCCTTGCAGGATGCCTGATAGAGCGCCTTCTCAAAGAGCAGATTTCTTGTAATCTCAATATTTCCCGTGCCGTCGCGAAGTCTCTCGGCGATAACCGCCATAAAGCCCGCAACGTCCTCGGTTTCGACACCCGAGGGTATCTCGCTTACAAACACGGTGTTTCTCGCGCTCTCAAATGCAAAGCCCACGCTCTCAATCTCGCTTCTGTACTGCTCAAGGCTATGTATCTCGTCGCTCATAAGCATAACCTCGATCGGTATCATAAGCAGCTGCGAGGAGGTTTGCGCGCGGTACATATTTGCCTTGAGTTCCTCGAAAAGTATTCTCTCGTGAGCCGCGTGCTTATCGATTATAAGCAGCTTTTCTCCAACCTCGCAAAGCAGATAGGAGTTGAACGCCTCGCCGATATATTTCCAGCTCGTCGTCTCGCTTGATATATTCTGACTTCCCTCCGTGTCAAGTACGACGGGCGCGCTCGGCGCGGGCGGAGCCTCTTTCTTTTCCTCTTTCTTTTCCTCTTTCTTTTCCTCTTTCTTTTCCTCGGTCTTTGCTTGCGAAACAAAGCTTTCGTAGGAAGGAATAACCTCACTCGGCTTACTATCCACAGCAGGACTATCTTCCTTCGGGATTATTCTCTGCACACTTGCAACACGCTCGGTGTACGCGGGCGCGCTCACAGGCTCCTTTGGCGCTTCCGCTCTGACCACGGGGATGGGCGCAACCTTGGGCGCGGATGTCGGCGCAGGAGGTATCTGCACGGGCGCCTTGCCGCCGTTTACGTACGTATTTACGTAATCAGCCGCGCTCATTTTTTGAAATCCGCCCCGGGAACCGCTGTCCGTAACGAAATCGATAGCCATCTGATTTTTCTTCTGCGACTCGCCTCGCTCAACGCTCGTCTGAAGCTGACTTGCGGGAATTGTGTTCTTTCGCTCGGGAGCTTTGAATATCTCGGGGCGGTACGCACTTGATTCAAGCGCCTGCTTTACCGCATAGTAGACCGCCTCGAACACAGGCTTTTCGTTTGAGAACTTGACCTCGAGCTTTGCGGGATGCACGTTCACGTCAACGCGCCCGGGAGAAAGCTCGATATTGAGCACGCACACGGGGAATTTTTCGCTCGGCATATACGATGAATACGCCTGCTCGATCGCCGCCGTCGCGGTCTTGCTCTTGATAAATCTGTTGTTTATGTAGAAATTCTCGCCTCCGCGGTTACCCTTTACGTTATCCGAGCGACCGATAAAGCCCGTGACCCTGATCCCATCGTATTCCATATCCACGGGGATGAGCTTTGAGGCAAAATCCTTGCCGTAAACCGCGTAGATTGTGTTTTTGAGATTGCCGTCGCCCGCCGTTTCAAGCTTGACCTGACCGTCGGCGATATATCTTATCGCGATCTCGGGGTGGGAAAGCGCGATCTTTTCCACGTTTGTACCAACGAACGAGCTTTCGGTTATATCCCTCTTTAAAAACTTTCTTCTTGCGGGAACGTTCGAGAAAAGCTCCTCGACGATAATCGTCGTGCCGTTGGATGCTCCCTGCTCGTTAAGTCCGAGAATTTCTCCGTAATGCGCGTCAAGCACAGCGCCCATAGGGTTTTCACGGCGCTTTGATATTATCCTTATTTTTGAAACCGCCGAGATCGCCGCCAGAGCTTCGCCGCGAAAACCGAGCGTTACGATTCCGTCAAGATCCTCGGCCGAGGAAATCTTACTCGTCGCGTGGCGCAGAATGGCCACAGGCAGATCCTCGGGCTCCATTCCGCAGCCGTCATCGGACACTCGCATAAACGTAACGCCGCCGTTCTTTATCTCAACGGTTATTCGCTTCGCTCCCGCGTCAATGGCGTTTTCCATAAGCTCCTTTATAGCCGACGCAGGTCTGTCAACCACCTCACCTGCGGCAATAAGATTTGCCACGTCAAATGACAATTGATTGATTACACCCATTTTATTCCCCCCTTTCCGAAGTCTTTTTGAAAATTTTTATCCAAGTCGTTTCTTTAAATTGAAAAGCAGAGTCATACACTCATAGGGCGAGAGCGTATTTATATCCGTATTTTTGAGCTCATCTATTATCTGCTGATTTATAACGTCCTCAAGACTGATTACGCTATCGTCTTCTGCTTTGTCTTCCTTCTTCTCTGCCAAGGAAAGATTCTTCGCGCTTGCCTCAACGTTGGAAAGCACCTCTCTCGCGCGCTTGATGACCTCATTCGGCACGCCCGCAAGCTTCGCTACGTCGATACCGTAGGAATCGTCGGTCGAGCCGCGAACTATCTTACGAAGGAACGTAATTCCGTCGCCGCGCTTCTTTGCCGCGATATTATAATTGACGATGCCGTCAAGCTCGTCCTCCATTGATGTCAGCTCGTGATAATGCGTCGCGAAAAGCGTTTTCGCTCCGATCTTTTTGCTCGCCGTATATTCAACGATTGCTCGCGCGATGCTCATACCGTCAAAGGTCGACGTGCCGCGACCAACCTCGTCGTAAATAATAAGGCTGTTTCTCGTCGCGTTCTTTAAGATATACGCAACCTCGTTCATTTCAAGCATAAAGGTGGACTGACCCGAGGCCAAATCGTCGGACGCGCCGACTCTCGTAAATATCTTATCGACCACGCCGATGCTTGCCTCAGCTGCGGGAACGAACGAGCCTATCTGCGCC
>CAZMKU010000121.1:0-3130 GCA_964567085.1 uncultured Clostridium sp. | reverse complement strand
AGGCTCTGTTCACCTTTGTCAGAGAAGCAGGCGTGACCAACACCGACCACACCGTAGACGTTCGTCAGCTTGAAGCCTGCGTGCGCGACGATCTCAACGAAAACGCTCTGCGCCGCGTAGCGATTGTCAATCCCATAAAGGTAGTTATCGACAACTATCCCGAGGATAAGGAAGAAATGATAAGCCTTCCCAATCATCCTCAGAAGGAGGAGCTCGGTCGCCGCGATGTTCCTATGACCCGTGAGATCTATATCGATGCCGACGATTTTGCCGAGGTTCCGCCTCCCAAGTTCTTCCGTCTCAAGCCCGACGGCGAGGTTCGTCTTATGGGCGGATATATCATCAAGTATGCGGGAATTGAGAAGAACGAGGACGGAAGCATCAAGTGCATTCACGCGACCGCCGATCTCGAGGCTGGAAACGGCAACCCTCTCGACGGCAGAAAGATCAAGGGCACAATTCACTGGCTCTCCGCAAAGTATGCCAAGCCCGCCGCACTTATGCTCTACGACAGACTCTTCAATATCGAAAACACCGCAGAGGTACCCGAGGGCAAGACGTATCTTGACTTCCTCAACCCCGACTCGCTTACAAAAATTGATAACGCTATGGTTGAGCCCTGCCTCGATACCGCTGCCGCAGGCGAGAAATTCCAATTCGTAAGAATGGGTTATTTCTGCTCTGACACAAAGAACTCGGGCGTATTCAACAGAGTCGTTTCTCTCAAAGACAGCTTTCCCAAGAAATAATACGGAGGAAAAATAAATGCTTGATTTCGTAAAAGAAAATCCCATTCTCACCATAGTCTTGGCGTATCTTATAATAATCTCCGTCGTAGCCGTCATCGTTTGCATCTACGACAAAAAGATCTCCAAGAAAAACAAGGTTGAGCTTCGTATACCCGAGAAAACGCTTCTTATAATCTCTGCTCTCGGAGGCAGCGTCGCAATGTTTCTTACGATGCTCGCCGTACGCCACAAAACAAAGCACGTAAAATTTATGCTCGGCATTCCCGTAATAATCATAGTACAGGTTGCTATTGTGGTCTTGCTCTTTCATTTTAACGTAATTTCCTTGTGAAATATATACAAAAACCGTCGTTGCCAACGGCGGTTTTTTGACATAATTTACACTTGCAAAATAAGTGTATGAGTGTTATAATATAATAGATAATGAAGAGAACAAAGGCTATGATGAAGTTGGCGTTCTATCAATACGTGTCACAGAGAGTCTGTATTCGGTGTGAGCAGATATGCGTAGATTGAATTGCATTTCCCTTCGGAGCTTATCGGGTAAAATTACAGTAGCCCGATACGGTATGGCACCGTTATTGGTCAATCAAAGTGTTGGCTTTGAAACATAGGTCAAAATGTGGGTGGTACCACGGAAAATTTTAATTTTTCGTCCCGTTTCTCGTGTGAGAGACAGGGGCTTTTTTATTGAAAAAAATAAATTCACATATATTTTGAAAGGAAATCAAAATGAAAGAAACATTAAATCGCATTAAGGCGGAGGCTCTCGAGCAGATCAACAAGCAGTTATCTTCAGATGATTCCACGATCGAAGCTCTCAGAGTTAAATATCTCGGCAAAAAGGGCGAGCTTACGGGCGTTCTTCGTATGATGGGCAAGCTCTCTCCCGAGGAAAGACCTATTATCGGTCAGATCGCTAACGATGTAAGAACTTCAATCGAAGAAGCGATCGCAGAAAAAAAGACGATCTTGGCACAGAAGGTGCTTGAAGCCAAGCTCAAGACCGAAGCTCTCGACGTAACGATGCCGGGCAAGGTACAGAAGATCGGCCACCGCCATCCTCTGACACTCGTTCAGCGTGACCTTGAGGATATTTTCATCGGTATGGGCTTCTCTATCGTTGAAGGCCCCGAGGTTGAGTACGACTACTACAACTTCCAGGCGCTCAATATCCCCGAAAATCATCCCGCGCGCGACACGCAGGACACCTTCTATATCACGGACAATATTCTTCTTCGTTCCCAGACCTCTCCCGTTCAGGCAAGAACGATGGAGAAGCAGAAGCCTCCGATCAGAATAATCTCCCCAGGCCGCGTTTACAGAAGCGACGCTATGGACGCGACACACTCTCCCCTTTTCCACCAGATGGAGGGCCTCGTAGTTGACGAGGGCATCACTATGGGCGACCTCAAGGGTATGCTTGAAACCTTCGCAAAGGCAGAGTTCGGCGAGGACACGAGAATTCGTTTCCGTCCCCACCACTTCCCCTTCACAGAGCCCTCCGCAGAGGTTGACATTTCCTGCTTTATGTGCGGCGGTAAGGGCTGCAGACTTTGTAAGGGCGAGGGCTGGATCGAGATCCTCGGCGCGGGTATGGTACACCCCAACGTGCTTTCCATGTGCGGTATTGACCCCGAAAAGTACTCGGGCTTCGCGTTCGGTATGGGCGTTGAGCGTATCGCTATGCTCAAATACCACATTGATGATATCCGTCATTTCTACGAGAATGACGTAAGATTCATCGAGCAGTTTTAATTTGAAAGGTAGGACAAATTTATGAATCTTTCAATGAATTGGTTACACGATTTTACAAATACGGACGGCATTACCTCAAAACAGTTTGCCGACAGAATGACTGATACGGGAAGCAAGGTTGAAGGCTTCGAGGTACTCGGCGAGGACATACAGAACGTTATCGTAGCTAAGGTTGAGAAAATGGAACGCCACCCTGACTCCGACCACCTCTGGATCTGCCGGGTTAACATTGGTAACGGCGTTGTAACGCAGATCGTTACAGGCGCGCAGAACGTTTGCGAGGGCGATATCGTTCCCGCGGCTATTCCCGTAGCTCATCTCCCCGGCGACGTTACTATCAAGGCGGGCAAGCTCCGCGGCGTTGAATCCAACGGTATGCTCTGCTCTATGGGCGAGCTCGGACTCACGACTCACGATATGCCCGGCAAGGTTGAGGACGGTATCCTCATTCTTGATCCCGAATTCGAGAACAAGCTCGGTATGGATATTAAGGAAGCTCTCCTTATGAATGACACGGTCGTTGAGTTTGAGATCACCTCCAACCGCCCCGACTGTCTTTCCGTAATCGGTCTTGCAAGAGAGAGCGCAATCTCCTTGACAAGCCCTTCTCCGTTCCCACTCCC
>CAZMKU010000120.1:0-3133 GCA_964567085.1 uncultured Clostridium sp. | reverse complement strand
CCTTCCGTTTTGCAAAGCACGACTTAAAGAAGTACCCCGATATTATCACGGCTTCAGAGAAGTCCAACGCTCCCTACTACACGAACTCCTCTCACCTGCCCGTAAGCTTCACGGAGGATATCTTCGCTGCTCTTGATATTCAGGACGAGCTTCAGACGCTTTACACCTCGGGTACGGTATTCCACGCGTTCCTCGGTGAAAAGCTTCCGTCCTGGCAGGCGGCTGCAAATCTTGTTCGCAAGATCGCAGAAAATTATAAGCTTCCTTATTACACAATGTCTCCTACGTATAGCGTATGTACACACCACGGCTATATCGCGGGTGAAGAATATAAGTGCCCTATCTGCGGAAAGACCACGGAGGTGTATAGCCGTATTACGGGCTATTACCGTCCCGTTCAGGCTTGGAATGACGGTAAGAGTCAGGAGTTCAAGGACAGACGCACGTACAACATCGAGCGTTCAACCGAGCTTCACCCCGAGATCAACGTGGGCTCTGACGGTGTGAGAACTATCGCGCTTTCCGTTCCCGAGATCGAAAATAAGGAATGTGAATGTGAGGAAAAGGGAACGGAGGTAATGCTTTTCGCTACAAAGACGTGCCCCAACTGCAAGATGGCTGCGGTGTTCCTTGAAAAAGCGGGCGTTCCTTACGTTAAGGTGTACGCTGACGAGAGAGTTGACCTCGTTCAGAAGTACGGCATAAAGCAGGCTCCCACACTCGTTGTTGCAGAGAACGGCGTTGAGGTTGCAAAGGCAGTAAACCTTTCCAACATCAAGAAGTACATTGAGTCTGTAAAGGAATAATAAAATTATATTCAAACCGCCGTGCAAACGGCGGTTTGATTGAAAATGGAGTATAGATATGTATGATATTATAATTGTCGGCGCGGGCCCTGCGGGACTTACCGCCGCAATATATGCAAGACGCGCCGATAAAAAGGTGCTCGTGCTTGAGCGCGGAACCTTCGGCGGTCAGATAACCTATTCGCCTAAAATTGAAAATTATCCGGGATTTAATCAGATAAGCGGAAACGAGCTTGCCGAAAAGCTTATGGATCAGGCGCTTTCTCTCGGCGCTGAAATTGAAATGACCGAGGTTACGGGAATCGTTGACAATAACGGCGTTTTCTCGGTTTCCTGCGAGGACGGAGATTATATCGCTCGAAGCGTTATCATAGCTACGGGCTCGAAGCACCGTCAGCTCGGTCTTGATAACGAGGAGGAATTTATCGGTAACGGTATCTCCTTTTGCGCGGTTTGTGACGGCGCTTTTTACGCGGGAAAGACCGTTGCGGTTATCGGCGGCGGAAATTCCGCTTTGGTTGAAGCGGCTATGCTTGCGGATACCTGCGCGAAGCTTTATATCGTTCAGAATCTTGATTTTCTTACGGGAGAAGAGAAGCTCGCGAATATCCTTAAATCCCGCGACAACGTTGAGATAATCTATGGAACTGTGGTTGATTCGCTTATCGGAAGCAGTGAGCTTGACGCGATAATATTAAAGAACGATAAAACAGGCGAAAAGACAAGACTTGATATCGACGGTATGTTTATCGCTATTGGTCAGGTTCCCGAAAATGAGATCTTCTCCGACGTAACCGATATAAACGATCGTGGATATATCGTGGCTGACGAGGGCTGTCTTACGAAGACTGAGGGACTTTTCGTCGCGGGTGACTGCAGAACGAAGGCGATCCGACAGATAAGCACGGCTTGCAGCGACGGAGCTATCGCGGCGCTTGCTGCCATAAGATATCTTGATAATTGATTTTTAATAATGGCTTTGAATTTTCAGAGCCATTATTTTTATTTCAGTTTATTTTCTAAAAAAGTTGTAAAATACTCTTGTAAAATGACCAAAAATATGATAGAATATAATGAAATGGGTAAATTTCTAAATTAACATATATATTTTGTGTGAAAGGAAACAAAAATGCTTGAGATTAAGAATTTGTCTTATTCGGTAACCGATGAGGTGAGCGGTAAGACAACGAAGATAATTGATGATATAAGCCTTACGATAAACGAAAGATTCGTGGCGATAACGGGTCCTAACGGCTCGGGCAAATCAACACTCGCAAAGCTTATCGCGGGCATAATCACTCCCGACGAGGGACAGATTCTGCTTGACGGCGTTGATATCACGAATATGAATATCACGGAGCGCTCAAGAGCGGGCATCAGCTACGCCTTTCAGCAGCCCGTAAAGTTCAAGGGTATTCTTGTAAAGGACCTGATCTCCCTTGCTGCAGGCAAGAAAATTTCCATCTCCGAGGCTTGCTCTTATCTCTCCGAGGTAGGTCTTTGCGCAAAGGAATATATAAATCGAGAAGTGAACGGCTCTCTTTCGGGCGGCGAGCTTAAGAGAATCGAGATCGCTATGATAAACGCGCGCGGTACGAAGTTCTCGGTGTTCGACGAGCCCGAGGCGGGAATTGACCTTTGGAGCTTTAACAATCTCATTCAGGTGTTCGAGAAGATGCACGAAAAAACCAAGGGAAATATTCTCATTATCTCACATCAGGAGAGAATTCTTGATATTGCTGACAAAATAGTCGTTATCGCAAACGGTAAGGTTGCGGCTTACGGCGACAAGAAGGATATTTACCCCGAGCTTTTCAGAGCGCAGACGGGGTGCAGATTTACACAGGAAAACTGATTTTTAGAGGAAAATATAATGGCAGAAAAACAGCTTGATAAGATAAAACTTGAAATGCTCCGTCAAGTTGCCGACCTACACGAAATTCCCGAGGGCGCGTATTCCTTGCGCGTTGATGGGGAAATGTTCGGCAAAAATTCTTCGGAAAATATCATAATAGAAAAGAAAACAGACAAGCCCGGTATCGACATTTATATAAAGTCGGGCGCGAAGCGAGAGAGCGTGCATATTCCCGTGATTTTGGCGGAAACGGGTATTCGTGAGCTCGTATATAACGACTTTCATATTGAAGATGGCGCTGACGTTCTTATTATCGCGGGCTGCGGAATTCATAATTGCGGCGTTCAGGACAGCGAGCACAGCGGAATTCACAGCTTCTTCGTCGGTAAAAACGCGCGTGTGAAATACGTTGAAAAGCATTACGGCGAGGGCGACGGAAACGGTAAGAATCTTATGAATCCCACGTCCGTTG
>CAZMKU010000119.1:1132-3287 GCA_964567085.1 uncultured Clostridium sp. | reverse complement strand
GGCGCAAGGCAGGCTACGTAACCGCTATGACAGGCGACGGTGTTAACGACGCGCCCTCCATCAAGAGCGCCGACATCGGCGTTGGTATGGGTATCACGGGTACGGACGTTACCAAAAACGTAGCAGATATGGTGCTTGCGGATGACAACTTCGCAACCATCGTAGGCGCAGTTGAAGAAGGTCGCCGTATTTACGACAACATCCGCAAGGCAATTCAGTTCCTGCTCGGCTCTAATATGAGTGAGGTGCTCTCCATCTTTACAGCAACCTTAATGGGCTTCACGATTTTAAAGCCCGTTCATCTGCTTTGGATCAACCTCGTTACCGACTGCTTCCCCGCTCTCGCGCTCGGAATGGAAAAGGCTGAACCCAATATTATGAAGCGTAAGCCCCGTGACTCCAAGTCGGGCATCTTCTCCGACGGTATGGGCGTGGATATCGCTTACCAAGGCGTGCTCGTAACTGTACTCACAATTCTTTCCTATTTCATCGGTCATTTCATGGAAACAAGCACCTGGGAGATCACAAACAGTGCTCACGGTATGACCATGGCATTCCTTACCATGTCTATGGCTGAAGTATTCCATAGCTTTAATATGCGTTCTCAGCGCGGCAGTACGTTCCGCCTCGGCTCGCAGAACAAAATGCTTTGGATCGCAGGCATCGGTTCTCTTATCGCAACCACTCTCGTTTGCGAAATTCCGCTTTTTGCCAACGCTTTCGGCTTTGCAAGCGTAGGTATTGACGAATATCTCATTGCAATCGCGCTTGGCTTGGTTGTAATTCCCGTAGTTGAGATCGTAAAGCTGATTCAAAGAAAAGTAGCAAAAAATCATTAAAGCCACACCGCCGTATGCGAATGCATACGGCGGTTTTTTCTTCACAAAAGCCATAAATTTCGTCAAAAAGCATTTACAAATCAAAGCTTTTGTTGTATAATGAAAAATGGTTAAAATCAAATCCAGAAATATAAAGGTAAAAGACATGACAAACAACATTCCTCGCGCGGAATATCCGCGCCCTCAGCTTAAGCGTAATTCCTACCAGAATCTCAACGGCGAATGGAACTATGCGACCGATAAGGCGGGCACAAGTCTTCCTGAAAATTACCTTGACACGGACAACTTTTATGAAAAGATAACCGTTCCCTTCTGCCGCGAAAGCGTACTGTCGGGAATAGGTGACACGGAATTTTGCAAATGCGTTTGGTATAAAAAGACTATTACTCCCAACGAGGATATTGAGGGTAAGCGTGTAATTCTTCATATCGGCGCTTGCGATTACGAAACTGACGTATGGGTTGACGGCGAGCACGCGGGCAATCACATCGGCGGATACGTTTCCTTCTCTTTTGATATTACAGATAAGATCAAAAACACGCCCTTCACCGTCGTGATCAGAGCAAAGGATGATACTGTGTCGGGCGTTCAGCCCTCGGGCAAGCAGGCGCTCCGTCCCGCATCCTACGGCTGCTTCTACACGAGAACCACGGGTATCTGGCAGACCGTCTGGCTTGAATACGTTGACGCTACATACGTAAGCAATGTAAAATATTATCCCGACATCGACAATCAGAGCATCACTATGGTTGTCAACGTAAAGAACGGCGAGGGAGAGACTGTTTTCGCAAACGCCACTTACAATAGCAAGTCGATCGGCAGCGGCAAGGCAACCGTTAAATGCGGATATGCCAAGCTTACACTCAAGCTCTCCGAGCTTCACCTCTGGGAAATCGGAAAGGGCGAGCTTTACGATCTTGAAATCAAGGTTGGAAACGATAAAGTATTGAGCTATTTCGGTATGCGCGAGGTCGGCGTCAAGGACGGCATTCTCTACCTCAACGGCAAAAAGGTATTTTTGCGGCTCGTGCTCGACCAGGGCTTCTATCCCGACGGCATTTACACCGCGCCCACTTACGATGCGCTCAAGAGAGATATTGACCTTTGTATGTCACTCGGCTTCATCGGCGCGAGACTTCACGAAAAGGTTTTCGAGCCTCTGTTCCTTGAATACGCGGACAGACAAGGCTACATCGTTTGGGGCGAGCACGCAAACTGGGGTATGGATCACACGGGCGATCAGCTTTACTCCAACTTTATGCAGGAATGGTTCGAGATCGTTGACCGCGATTTCAACCACCCCGCAATCATCGGCT
>CAZMKU010000119.1:0-1122 GCA_964567085.1 uncultured Clostridium sp. | reverse complement strand
CGAGAGCATATATCGACGCTTCGGGCTGGACACACTTTGAGGGCGTGTCCGATATGGAGGATCTCCACGATTACGAACAGGACCCCGAGATCTTCAAGGCAAAAATGGACGGTCTTGAGAACGGCATCAAGATGAATCTTCACGCTTATTTCAAGAGCGACGACATAAACTATCCCGCAATTCCCACGTTCGTTTCGGAATACGGCGGAACGTGGTGGGCGGCGGACAGAGTCGGAAAGGACTGGTCGGATAATCAGCAGGACGGCTGGGGCTACGGCAACGCCTGCCGTTCCATCGACGAATTCTACTATCGCTTCCACGGACTCACCACGGCGATTATGGATTGCTCTCTTATGGGCGGTCTCTGCTACACACAGCTTACAGACGTAGAGCAGGAGCAGAACGGTCTGTTTACCTACGACCGCGAGCCCAAATTCGACGCGGAAAAGCTCCGCGCGACGCTTTCGCAGAAGGCGGCTATCGAAAAAGAAAACTAAAAATAAGGACGAAACTATGGAATTCTTACGCAAATTACCCATTCCCGCAGAAATAAAAGAACAGTACCCTTTAAGCCCCGAAAGCGCCGAAAAGAAAAAGGCGTTTGATAGCGAGGTCGCAAAGGTCTTCACGGGAGAATCAGACAAAAAGCTTTTAATTATCGGTCCCTGCTCGGCTGACGTTGAGGAATCTGTTATGGATTACGTAACAAGACTTGCCAAGCTCAGCGACGAGGTCAAGGACAAGATCATAATAATCCCCCGTGTTTACACAAACAAGCCTCGTACCACGGGCGACGGCTACAAGGGTATGCTTCACCAGCCCGATCCCGAAAAGGCGTCAGATATGCTCGAGGGCATTATCGCTATCCGCCGTCTGCACACCCGCGTAATCGAAGAAACGGGTATGTTCACCGCGGACGAAATGCTCTACCCCGAGAATTACCGCTACCTCTCCGACCTGCTTTCCTACGTTGCGGTCGGCGCGCGCTCGGTTGAAAATCAGCAGCACAGACTCGTTTCCAGCGGAATCGACGTTCCCGTCGGTATGAAAAACCCCACGGGCGGCGATATTTCGGTCATGCTCAACTCGATTATGGCGGCTCAGCACTCCCACACCTTCCTC
>CAZMKU010000118.1:0-3353 GCA_964567085.1 uncultured Clostridium sp. | reverse complement strand
GGTCCGCTTCCTATGTTCAAGGCTATAAACAAGGTAGCAAAGACGAGCGGTCAGCTCAGCTTTGAGGAAAGAATGGGCTGTGGCTTTGGCGCTTGCATGGGTTGCTCTTGCAAGACGATTACAGGCTACAAGAGAATTTGCAAGGACGGCCCCGTGCTTGAGAGAGAGGAGATCTTATGGGAACAGATTTGAAAACCACGCTTTGCGGGCTTGAGCTTTCAAACCCTATAATTCCCGCGAGCGGTACGTTCGGCTTTGGCTACGAATTTGCGGAGCTTTACGACATAAATATGCTCGGTAGCTTTTCCTTCAAGGGAACTACAAAGGACAAGAGATTCGGCAACCCCACACCGAGAATTGCCGAATGTACAAGCGGCCTTATCAACGCGGTAGGCCTTCAGAACCCCGGTGTTGAGGACGTAATAAAACACGAAATGCCCAAGCTCCGCGCAGTATTCAACAAGCCCGTTATGGCTAACGTGTCAGGTTTTTCCGTGGAGGACTACGCCTATACGGTTGAAAAGTTAGATGCGGAGGAGCAGATCGGCTGGTTTGAGATTAACATATCCTGCCCCAACGTTCACGGCGGCGGCATGAGCTTCGGTACGAATCCCGATGCTGCTGCAGAGGTTACCCGCGCAGTAAGAAAGGTAACGAATAAGCCCATTATCATCAAGCTTTCCCCCAACGTAACCGACATCGTTAGCATCGCAAAGGCTTGCGAGGACGCGGGTGCTGACGGCATCAGCCTTATAAACACGCTTCTGGGTATGAGAATTGACCTCAAAACAAAAAAACCCGTTATTGCAAACAAGATGGGCGGCTTCTCGGGCCCCGCTATAAAGCCCGTTGCCATTCGTATGGTTTATCAGGTTTACGACGCGGTTAAAATCCCGATCGTCGGCATGGGCGGCGTTGAGTCTGCCGAGGACGTGATCGAATTTATGCTCGCGGGCGCTACCGCAGTCGAGGTAGGCGCGGCAAATCTCGTTAATCCCTACGCTTGCCGCGACATTATAAACGATCTGCCCGAAGTTATGGAAAAGTACGGCATCAGCTCGCTCTCCGAGATCATCGGCGCGGCTCATTGATTTAGTTTAAATATATTGATATACAAAAGGAGATTTAAAAATGGGAAAAGACGTAATCGTTGCCTGTGATTTCGCAAGCGCGGAGCAGGTATTCAGCTTCCTTGACAAATTTGAAAATGAAAAGCCCTTCGTAAAGATCGGCATGGAGCTTTTCTACGCGGAGGGCCCCGAGATCGTTCGCCAGATCAAGGCAAGAGGACACAAGATATTCCTCGATCTCAAGCTCCACGACATTCCTAACACGGTTAAAAAGTCTATGGCGGTTCTTTCCCGTCTTGACGTTGATATGACAAACCTTCACGCCGCAGGCACTATCGCTATGATGGAAGCGGCAATCGAGGGCTTAACACGTCCCGACGGCACACGTCCTATGCTTATCGCAGTAACACAGCTCACCTCTACCGACCAGGAAAGAATGACTCGCGATCTGCTTATCGACGCGCCCATCGACGAGGTTGTTATGCACTACGCTCATAATGCAAAAATAGCAGGTCTTGACGGCGTTGTTTGCTCTCCTCTTGAGGCAGGCAAGGTGCACGACAAGTGCGGATCTGACTTCTGCACGGTAACTCCGGGCGTTCGCTTCGCCGACGGCGATATCGGCGACCAGAAGAGAGTTATGACTCCCGCAGAGGCAAAGAGAATAGGCTCTGACTACATTGTGGTCGGCAGACCTATCACAGCAGCAGCAGATCCTGTTGCTGCATACAGACGTTGCGTTTCTGAATTCTGCGATTAATCGCAGAATTCAGAAACGCAGTGCAGAGTGCAGAATGCAGAGTGAAGAGTTGTTAGAAATATCGAGGTAAAATATGCAGCAATCTATTATTGAAAATAAAAGCTTTGATTTTGCAATACGAATAGTAAAGCTGTATCAATATCTTTGTGAAGATAAAAAAGAATACGTTTTGTCAAAACAACTTTTAAGGAGCGGTACAAGCATCGGTGCAAACGTCAGCGAAGCTCAACGGGGGCAATCGAAACCCGATTTTTATGCCAAGATTGCAATTGCATTAAAAGAAGCCAATGAAACTCGCTACTGGATCCGCCTTCTGCATGCAACAGAATATTTAAACGGCAAAGAATTCGCAAGTTTGGATGACGACATAAATGAAATAATCTCCATTTTAGTCGCAATTTGTAATTCAAAAGACAAAGCAAAAGAACAAATCTAAGTTTTTAAGGAAAGTTAGTATGAGCTATATTATGGAACTTAGAAAATTGGTTGGGCAAAAAACATTGCTAATGCCTTGCGCAGGTGCAATTATTGGCGATGGCAAAGGCAATATTCTTCTTCAACAACGAGCCGACGACAAAACGTGGGCTTCACACGGAGGAAGTGTTGAACCAGACGAATCCGTTGAAGACGCTATGATCCGCGAGATAAAAGAAGAACTTGGGCTTACCGTTTTAGAATATAAGCTCTTAAATATATATTCAGGGCCCAATCAACACCACAAATACCCTAATGGCGATGAGGTATCTTGCATTGACATTGTCTACTATTGCCATAGCTTTGAAGGCGAAATTGTATTACAAAAAGAAGAAGTAATACAAGTCAAATGGTTTAACAAAAATAATTTGCCTTCAAATATTCATCACAATTCAAAACAGTCAATCGCCGATTATTTTGCCCTGATGGACAAAAATAAGCAAAATTAAATTAAAAATATTTTTCGCCAAAGGCGAAAAATTACCTCAACTCTGCACTCTGCATTCTGCACTCTGCACTGTTAAAAACCACATTAAATACAAGGAGTTATATTAACAATGGAAGCTTACAAGAAAGAATTTATACAATTTTTAGAGTCCGCGGGAGTGCTTCGCTTCGGCGACTTTACCGCAAAGAGCGGCAGAAAAATCCCCTACTTTATCAACGCGGGAATGATCAAGACGGGTAACGACATCGCAACTCTCGGAGAGTTCTACGCGAAGGCATACAAGGAAAAGCTCGGCGACAAGCAAAGCGTGCTCTACGGCCCCGCTTACAAGGGTATTTCCCTCTCGGTTTCCGCGGCAGTTGCTCTCTCGAAGAACGGACTCAACGTGCCCTTCTTCTTCAACAGAAAAGAGGTTAAGGATCACGGCGAGGGCGGCGTATTCGTAGGCTACGTTCCCACGGCAGGCGAGGAGATCGTTATCATCGAGGACGTAATCACGGCAGGCACGGCTATCCGCGAGAGCATGGAAATTCTCTCCCACCTCGAAGGTGTAAAGGTTGCGGCTACGTTCATTATGGTTGACCGCAAGGAAAAGGGTCAG
>CAZMKU010000117.1:0-3353 GCA_964567085.1 uncultured Clostridium sp. | reverse complement strand
ACTTAAGGTCAACTACATGGGTCTTGATAAGAAGGGCCGTATGGACTTCTCTATCCGAGACGCAAAGGAAAACAATTAACAATAACTGGGGTGAGGCGGATGTTAAATCGCAGTCTCGCCCCATTTTGCAATATTCGAAAGGAGAAACAAATGGACTCCAAGAACAATTCAGGTCTTTTCCAAGGCCTTAAAAACAATCAGAAGTACACGTTGGTTTTGATGGCGGCTCTCGCGGTATGCCTTGTAATTTGCATAATTCTTTTAGTGGTTGCAAGCATTGACTTTTCAGTCGAGGATCCCGATACGGATGATTCCGCAAATATCAACGACCTTGCGATAGGCGCAACGGCCGCGCAGACCGTAACCGAGGATCAGCTTCTCGGCGGCACTCTTGCGCTCGTAAACAAAGATCACAAATTCAACCTTACAAGCGTTGAGGTTATTAAGCTTTACGAATACAGGAATGCAAATTCCGCCGATTCTTCAAGCAAAGCGTATATGGTTACGGGTCAGGACAACGGCCACGACGTTATGGTTACAGAGGAGACGGCGATCAATCTCCACAATATGCTCACGGATATGTACAAGAGCACAAAGGCCGTTGGATTCGTCGCGGCAGGATACAGAAGCTTTGACGAGCAGACGACTGACAAGCCCGCGGCATCGGGATACAGCGATTTCCACACGGGAATGCTCGTTTCCTTAAAGGCTTACGTTGGCGGCTCGACGCTTGATATTACAAACGAAAGCAACGAGGCTATGTACACCTGGCTTCTTACCAACGCGCACAAATACGGCTTTATCCAGAGATATCCCGCAGGCAAGGAAGACAAAACGGGCGTTTCGGATTATCTCTCCTGCTTCAGATACGTTGGCGTGGCGCACGCGACTTATATGAAGTCAAACAATCTTTGCCTTGAGGAATACATAGCGCTTATCGAAAAGCAAAAGCCCACGATTGAAAGCCCTATGAAAATAGAGGTCAAGAACGGCAGCACGAAGGAATATTACGCCGTATATTATTACGCGTATAACGGCGGCTCACAGGAAATTCAGGTTCCCACGAGCACATCCTCCAAGGATGGAAGCGAGGCTAACAATTACACGGTTTCGGGCACGAACGCGGGCGGAATTATCGTAACGGTAAAGCTTAAATAATAACACAAAAAACGGCGGATCTCAAATCCGCCGTTTTATGTATTTTAAAGACTTCATCGGGCAAAATAAATATAGCCGAAAAATCGGTTATTCTTTTAATTGAGGAGAAAAATATGACTTCCGACAATCAGCTCGATGAAATAAAAAAGCCTTGCTGCAAAATGAAAAACTGCATCACGGACGCCATTGAAAAAACGAAGAACTCATATTTTGAATGTGATTTTGATATAGGCGAGAAAATACACTCAGGCGACTCTCAAAATCCCGAGATAAATATGTTCAAAAACGGCAATATAAAGGTGCGGCTTTTCGATATCATTGTCGTCTCCGCCGTAATGGGCGTTGTAACGGCTATCTCAAGGCTTATAAAAAAATAAGCTTTGGCGTCCCGACTTTGAAGTCAGGACGCCTGTTTTATTTCCCTTTTCGCTCTTTAACCATAGAGCGAAGCTCCTCGAGAGCCGCGTCAAGCCCCCCGACCGCATCAATTATGCCGTACTCGACCGCCTCCTTCCCTTCTATTATCGAACCGACGTCAGAAGCCATCATATCAGGGCGCATCATAAGCTCGTAGACCTTCTCCTCCTTCGCCTTCGAATGCATACAAATAAAATTAACTATGCGCTTTTGCATTTCCGCAAGATAGGTAAAGCTCTGCTCAACGCCGATCACAAGCCCGTTGATCCGCACGGGATGAATGGTCATAGTCGCGCTCGGCACGATAAAGGATTTTTTTGCCGACACGGCAAGCGGCACGCCGATAGAATGACCGCCGCCGAGCACGAGCGACACGGTCGGCTTTCTCATTGACGCTATGACCTCGGCAATCGCAAGCCCCGCCTCCACGTCACCGCCCATCGTGTTGAGCAAAACGAGAACGCCGTCAACGTCGTCGTCCTCCTCACAGGATACAAGCGTAGGGATTATGTGCTCGTACTTAGTCGCCTTCTGCCCCTCAGGAAGATAATAGTGCCCCTCGATCTGACCTATTATCGTGAGATAATGAATGCTTACGCCATTCTTCCTGACGTCGCCGTCACATACGTCACGCTCCGGCTCCTTCTTTTCATCCCCGTCTTTTTTCTTCTTTTCCTCTGACATAAAATTCTCCTTAAATTTTGCTTTCTTCATTATTATTAACAAGAAAGTTTTAGAATATATTCAAGGTTTTATCGAAATATATATTTACTTTTCAAAAAATTTGTGATATAATAAATATGTATGTAAATTCGACAAAAATTTATAAATTCTATCAAAGAGAGGATATTAATATGGCAAACAAGGTACTTGTTGAAACATCCGCAAGACACATCCACTTAACGGACGAGGCGGTTGCAATTCTCTACGGAGAAGGCGCAACGCTCACACCCAAGAAGATGCTCTCTCAGCCCGATCAGTTTGCAGCTGCAAACGAAAAGATCAAGGTCGTAGGCCCCAAGGGCGAGCTTATGCTTTCCGTTCTCGGCCCTACGAGAAAGAGCAACCAGATCGAGCTTTCCTTCTCCGACGCGAGAGCTATTGGCCTGAAGTCCGTTCCCGTTCGTGAATCGGGCGACGTTGCAGGCACACCCGGAGTTAAGATGGTAGGCCCCGCAGGCGAGCTTGAAATCACAGAGGGCGTTATTATCGCAAAAAGACACATTCACTTCGATCCCGAAAGCGCTGCAGCATTCGGCGTGTCCGACAAGGAGATCGTTAAGGTTAAGATCGACAGCGACAGAACGACTATTTTTGATGACGTTGTTTGCCGCGTTTCCCCCGCCTACGCGCTTGCTATGCACATCGACACAGACGAATGCAACGCTTGCTGCGGCTTCGGTGAGGTTTACGGCGAGGTTATTAAGTAATAAATAATAATTATTTATAAAAGGAGAACAAAAAAATGAGCACAGAATTTAACTGCGAATATGCTACAAGCCTTGAAGTACAGCATATGTGCAAGGTTGCCAAGGGCCCCGATCACGGTCCCGCTCCCATTCCCGAGGAGGGCAAGTGGGTTCAGGCAAAACAGATCTCGGATATTTCCGCATACACACACGGTGTGGGCTGGTGCGCACCCCAGCAGGGCGCTTGCAAGCTTTCCCTCAACGTAAAGAACGGTATCATCGAGGAAGCTCTCGTTGAGACCATCGGTTGCTCGGGTATGACTCACTCCGCAGCTATGGCTGCTGAGATCCTCCCCGGCAAGACCATTC
>CAZMKU010000116.1:0-3356 GCA_964567085.1 uncultured Clostridium sp. | reverse complement strand
ACGTGAAAGAGGTTCTCGAAACGCAAAGATCCTGAAGACCTGCGTTGAGGAAGTTGTTTACCATTTCCTTCTTTCTGGATTCGGGCTGAATGAAATCGGGATTGGCGTCAATGTGAGCCATAAGCTTGTCCGCGTATTTCGTCATCTTGAAGAAGTAAGCTTCCTCGCTCGCACGCTGTACCTCGCGGCCGCAGTCGGGGCATTTACCGCCTTCTGCCTGAGTTTCCGTAAAGAAGGATTCGCAGGGGGTACAGTACCAGCCCTCGTATTTACCCTTGTAAATGTCGCCCTGCTCGTAGAATTTCTTGAATATCTTTGCTACGGCAGCCTCGTGATAGTCGTCCGTCGTACGGATAAAGTAGTCGTAGCTTGTGTTCATGCCGTCCCATACGTTTTTGATCTCGCCCGCAACGCCGTCAACGTAAGCCTTGGGAGTGATGCCCGCACCCTTTGCGAGATCCTCGATCTTCTGACCGTGCTCGTCCGTGCCCGTGCAGAAGAATACGTCGTAGCCCTGCGCTCTTTTGTATCTTGCCATAGCGTCGGTGGCGATCACCTCGTATGTGTTTCCGAAGTGAGGCTTTCTCGATGCGTATGCGATGGCGGTAGTTATATAATACTTGCCCTTGTTTTCCATTTTCCTTACCCTACATACTGCGAATGGGCAGTATGCCTTTCATAAATAAAATGAATTTTTTGTTTGTTACCAATGTATTATTATAACAGATATTTCAATATTTTACAATAGCAAATCCCGATTTTTTTGAACTTCGGGAGCAATTTATTTTAAAAAGTGCGCTTTTTGACGAAAATGGGGAGCGCAGGTCAAGAATGCTTGACATTGAGCTGAATTTGTGGTATTATTAACTGTAACGATTGACTCTGTATGAGAGAGGAGGGCCTGTACGATGAACAAAAGAATATTGTGCGCGTTTTTGGCGGCGCTTGTGATCTTCGCCGTGTCGGGCTGCTCCGATAGAAAAATGGGCGTGTTTACGGACGATCAGCCGCAGGGATCGCCGCCGCAGCAGTACGTTCCCCCCGCAACCGATGCCGAGGAGGAAAGCGCGCCCGTCGAGGAGTCTGAAAGCACGAGCGCGGAGAACAACGACGTGATTGAAAATTCCTTTGTTGACGCGGAGGAGAATAATGTGTCTCAGGTTTCCGTGAGCGCAAGCAAGTCCTCGTATTCGTATTTCCGTGACGTTGTGAACGGGGATTATACCTTGAAGCAGCTTCAGATGTGCAGCTATGATTTCAAGATCGAGGAATTCTTGAATTACTTTGAATTTTCGTCGAACGAGCCGAGTGAGGGTAACGTTTTCGGACTTCGGGCAAGCCTTGTCGACTGCCCGTGGAGCTCCGAGTCTGCGCTGCTTCGCCTGACGCTTAAAACCCGCGAGGTTGAATATGACGGCCCTCATAATTTCGTTTTTTATATTGATATTTCCGAATCTATGGCGAGAGAAGACGTGCTTCCGCTGTTCAAGACTGTTTTCTCAGGATTTGCGTCTCAGCTTGACGAGGACGATATTATTTCAATAGTAGTCGGCTCGGATACCGAGGAGACGGTCGCAGACGGCTATAGCGGCGAGCGGGCCGATGAGCTTCTCGAGGCGGTTAACGCTATACAGACGGTAAGCGGAGCTAACAGTCAATACAATCTTGAGAAGGCTTACGAGGTTGCTCTGACGCATTATATCGACGGCGGAAATAACAGGGTAATTATCGTGTCGGACGGCGACGTTTCGGGCAAGCTTTCCGCCGTTGTTTCCGAGAATGCGGAGAGCGGAATTTTGACGTCCGTTATCGGGCTTGGCGACGGCAATCATAAGAACGATAAGCTCGAGGCTCTCGCGGACGCGGGCGACGGCAGATATTACTACATAGACTGCGAGGCTCAGGGCGAGAGAGTTATGGGCAGTGAAATATTCAAGCCCGTTATATGCGACGCCACGAACGTAATAGCGAAGCTTGAATTTGACGTTGATTATATATCGCAGTACAGACTTATAGGCTACGTTCAGCAGGGCGACGGATACGGCGGCACAAGTGAGGAGCTGCCCCCGGGTAAGATCTACGCGGGAGATTCGCTGACGCTTTGCTATGAGCTTAAATTCGTTGACGGAGTAATTCCCGAGGATCTTGATTTTCTGTTTGTGCAGGCTAAATACAACGATGCGGTGAGCGGCAAGGCGGGTATAGACAGCTTTGTTGTTTCGACGGCGATCTATTCAGACGAGCCTGATGAGGAGGAGCGCTTTATGGCGCTCGTGATCGAGACCGTGATGATCCTGCAGAAGAGCGCATACATAGGTAAGATAACGTTTTCCGACGTGCTTGCGGAGCTTGAGACGCTCGATCTTGAGAATTATCCCGAGCGAGAGGAGTTCAGAGGTCTGGTTAACGTGCTTGCGGGTAAGAAGTAATAGAAAAGCATAACGGCTTGAAGTCGTTATGCTTTTTGCTTTATTTGGAATTTTGATTTTGCTGCTTTTCCTTTTCGAGCTCGCCACGGGATTTTCTGTCCTTCTTCGTGTTGAAGGTCCAGCCCTCGCCGTTTATCTCGTGCGCCTTTGAAACGGTTACGAACGCGTCGCGGTCAACGGTATTGATAATGTTGATGACCTCGGAATACTCACGGATGGTGAAGGTGACCATTACCATTTTCTTCTTTTCGCCCGAATAGCCGCCGATGACGTTGATAAACGTGGTCGTGCGGTTGAGCCGCTTCCTCACCTGCTCGTTTATGGCGTCGGCATCCTTTGAGATTATCTCCGCCTTGAACGCCGTGGCGCTGCCCGTGAAGAGATAGTCGATAACGATGGCGCAGACCATGGCGGATGCGATGCCGAGAAGTGAAAGGGTCAGGTTGTTGAGCGCGAACATACCCATAACCACCACCGTAGCGTCAACGACGAAAATAACCACTGAGCTCTTGAGCCGCTTGAAGAATTTACAGATCGAGAGCGCGATAATGTCAACTCCGCCCGTCGAGCCGCCGCCCAAAAACGTGATAGCGCAGCCCGCGCCGACGAACGCGCCGCCGCACACTGCGGCAAGGAGGAGAGCTACGTCGGGATTTGCGCTGTTTTTAAGATTGAAGAATCCGCCGAGCACCTCGTCTGACGTGAGCCTGCTGGCTATTGTATAGAACAACGGATAAAAGATGGACGAGAGAAGTGTTTTTATGGCGAAATTCTTGCCGAGAATAATGAAGCCTATAAAGAACATAAGCCACGTAAGTCCCGATACGTATACGTCCATTATATTGAGATTGAAGCCCGCGAGGAAGGTGTGGAAGGCCTCGGGAATTATCGGGGTAAGCCATTCGTTGAGGGCGATTCCGATGCCCG
>CAZMKU010000115.1:0-3357 GCA_964567085.1 uncultured Clostridium sp. | reverse complement strand
TATGCGTATGTTCGGGATCGGTTGTTCCGAAATTACACGCGGTAAGCACCGCACCCAACGTCAGGCACATACATAATGTCAAGATAATTGGTAGTATCCTTTTCATACTCAACCTCCGTCATAATTTTTCAATAATCTAATCCCTCATTAAACAAGAGCCTTCTTTTTTATCCAAGCTGCAATTTTCTCCACTCCCAATTAATAACCGCAACAGATCCAACAAGACTATTCCCGCAACGGATAGAATTGTGTAGGCAAAATCAAAAGGTGTGAGGAATAATCAAAAGGTACATCAAAGCGCAAGATATTTCGCATACTTACCCAACACTCTCTTTCCAATAACGATACACAGTACAGTTATTGCAATAGTAACAATAGCATTAAATGGATAAACCACAAAATCATTGAAATATGGTATATGACTCAACACAGACATAACCGCTAAATGAGAAAAGAATATACCAAAAGAATTATCACCTAAAAAATGAAGAATCTTCGGTGCTGGCGTGTTCTCGGTATTTAAATATTTATACGCAAGTAGACAGAACAGCACGCCTGCCAAAATAGAACTCAACTTTACCTGAGTTCCACAGTTCGACTCACCCATTGAAAAATACCAGTATCCCTCCAGTATCTGAAGAACAATAGCTCCTAACCACATCATCATGATTCTTGAAGTAGTTGCCTTAACTTCGATATAGCCATTTCCGAGGAGATATCCTAAGTAGTAATAGGTAAACCACCCTAAGCATGAGATGCCCATAATAATCCTTACATATTTGTTAACCTCATACCCGGATACAAGCGGAATTAATCTCATTGTAATGATTTCTATCGGTGTAATTACAAAGCCGATCCATCTGAATTTTGTCTTCGCCAATTTATCAATAAGTGGTATCAGCAATGTAAACTCACAATACACAAAAACATAATACATTACTGCGGCCGATTCCGCTGTAATCAGATTTATAATATACGCAATAGGGATTTGCGCCGGATTTTTGATGTTTTTGATAAGGACATAGATGAATGTCCAAATAATGTACGGAATTATAACCTTCAAAATACGTTTCCTCGGATTCCACCTTCCTGCACCGGAAAGCAGCCCGCTTAGAAAAAGAAACATGCCTACTGAAAAATTAATAAAGGGTCTACACCACACCTGCGCAATGCCTGCCGGGGTATTATGTATAAGCACAACCGCTATAATTGCCAGACCTCTCAAAACTTGTATTCTGTAACTCTTATTATCAGTTATTTGTTGCATAAAACTCACCCCCATCGCCATTGCCTTTTAAGAATTCTTTCTCTTACATAACGTTAAGATAATAGTTAGTATCTTTTTCATATTCAACCTCCGTTATGATTTTTCAACAATCTAATCCCTCGTCAAACAAGAGCCTTCTTTTTTATCCAAGTTGCAATTTTTTCCACAACATACGCAATAGAAGCCATAATCGCTATTGCAATTATCGTGCCCCAAATAATAACCGTACCGTAACCGAAAACAAGAATTAACAATCCCAAATCAATCACAACTTGAAACAACATGCTTCCTTGGGTTGCAAGCTTGACCGATTTTAATAAGTCCTCCGTAGATCGCGCAGAAGCATCTTTTGACAGCTCTCGTGTGCTGTATTCTTCAAATTTTATTAAATTGCATCTCATTACGATAAGTAAAATTCAATTTGTTTTGAAGCTCACGATAGTGTCAAAGGCACGTGACTTAAAGTAATATGTTCGGAAAACCTCATAGACTGAACATCCCGTGCTAAGGATAAAGAGCTGTAAGATATTTTGGACAAAAAAGCGTTCTGAATTTTTTCTTGAGAACATATTTCAGATAAATGCTCATTCGTCTGTTGCAACGTCAAGGACATACCCTCAAGCTGACTTGATTGTTGTCTTAATAATTTGTTTTGCTCTTGAAAGCATCTCGTCATTTGCATGCTCAGTTGACCGAAGCAGGTTGTCATAAGATGTCCCAGTTGCACGACAGAAGTCCTGATCGTTCCCTGAATTTCCAAGCTTGCTTTTTCTACTGCGTTTATAATAGCTGCGGTTTGCTTTTCTTTATCGACCAATTGTAGCGCTTCCTTAATGCTGTCAGCTCGTCCGGTTTCCATATAAAAAATAACCAAATCGAGATTTTCCCAATCACGCGGATCAAGAACAAGATTAAGCTCAAGAGTAGTAATCATTGCTTTTGCGATGCTTATTGCATCATTGTAAAGCGGTATGGTTTTGCGCTGATAATCCGTCTTTTCTTCAAGCAATTTATTTTCTACTGCTGTTTCCGCGTCATCAGCAGGCGCTTTCTTTCTCCACATTTCAATGCCGCTTCTACAGGCTGTTATCTCTTGCTGCAATTTCTCTATCTCGTCTAAAATCTTTCGAATCTTTGCTTGTTCATCAATTATGATTGTTTTCGCTATATCAATTTCTGAAAAAACGTGAAAACACATAGGTACGCAAGCAATAACTGTACCTACGCACAAAATCATTGTCCACACCTTATTGCCTTGAGCAAAATCCGATATGCTTTTAATTGGGAACCATGCCGTTGAACTCAATGCAACAACACCTACGACAACAGCACACAATGCAACGATTATTAACAAGGCGAACACTACCCAACCGAAAAATATACCAACAAAGCTGCCTTTGTTTTTTCGGTGAATGTCGTTGCTTGCTTTCATTTGTGCAGCAATTCTTTTATTCACATTAACAATTTGATTTTCGCGCCACTCAATTTCTTTTTTTGCTTTTCCCCGCATCTGTGGGATTTCTAATCGTTTTTTCTTCCTTTCGACGTCGTATTGG
The DNA here is from genome assembly GCA_964567085.1 of uncultured Clostridium sp. Lineage (GTDB taxonomy): Bacteria > Bacillota > Clostridia > Oscillospirales > CAG-272 > SVTX01. The sequence continues at coordinate 534 of CAZMKU010000115.1, read as the reverse complement.
GCAATTCTTTCATCATACTCTCTGACAACGTCTGAATATTCAGAAACCACAGACATGCCCGCACGCAAGGAATAAAGGTTGGCTAATATTTCTTGTTTTGTAATAGCTTCCATTGTTATTTCTCCTGTATAGATGAATTGTTTATTCTAATAATGTTCACCTACTGTTATAATAGCTGACCTTATTGTATTACATTTATATGGTCATGTCAATAGTTTAGAGGATATATCGCAAGGAAAACAGGCATTTATGCGGTTTACAGGTGCATTTTTATGTATTTTTTGTACGCCTATTATAACAATAGATGCTATATAAGGTTTTACAGCAATTTGCCGAGCTTGTTCATCATCTCTTTCTTGTGTTCCATAAGGGAGTGAACATAGCGGTTAAGGGTTACGGTTGGATTCTTGTGACCGAGTATCTCAGACAGCGTTTTCACGTCCATTCCGCATTCCAGGGCGCGCGTTGCAAAGGTGTGGCGCAGAGAATGAAAGCCCCGATGCGGTATATCGAGATTCTTCTGCAACGTAGCAA
>CAZMKU010000114.1:0-3504 GCA_964567085.1 uncultured Clostridium sp. | reverse complement strand
TGAATCGCAAAGGACAGGCAGCTATCCCGTTCACCTCTCTCGGACGCTGGTGGGGCAACGATCCTAAAACTAAGTCACAGACCGAGATCGATATTATGGGCGAAGCCGATAAAAACACCGCCCTCTTCGGTGAATGCAAGTGGACGAACGAAAAGGTTGACGTCGGTGTGCTTGATCTGCTCGTTGAAAGAAGCAATCTGTTCCACTATAAGAACAGACATTACTACCTCTTCGCCAAGTCCGGCTTTACCAAGAGCTGCGTAGAAAAAGCACAAGAAATGGGTAACGTAACGCTGGTTGAGTATGAGAAAATGCTTTGATTTTAGGTGAATAAGATAGATGAAGTAAGTATTTTAATTGAATTTTTAAAAAGTCAACGGATAATTACACCGCCGCAGTGCTGATATGCACCCCAAAGGTTAGACGCTTTTGGGGTGCATATCAATTCTTCGGGTGGCTTTTTTATTGACAAAATTCCCCTTCGGTGCTATACTTATAATTAGTAAAACACAAGGAGGAAAAAGCCTTGAACACAAAGCTCTGGATTCTCATTATTTTCGGCGTATCATTCGCGGTTGACGTCGTTCTTTCAATCATCAAATACCGCTCGGCAAACAACGAAATACCCAAAAACGTATCGGATATTTACGATAACGAAACATATCTTAAATGGCAGAAATACCACGGCGAGCTTTGTCGCGCATCGCTCATCGGCGAGGTGATCACGACAGCGATTATGGCGGCTTTGCTTATAACCAACGCCCATTCCCTGCTCCTCGCATGGCTCGGCGTTCCCTCGTCAAATCCTTCTCTCGCGGTGCTCGTTATAATTGCCGCGCAGGCGATACTCGAAACGCTCGTATCCCTCCCCATCAAGTATTTAAAAACAATGAGGATCGAGGAAAAATACGGCTTCAACCGCTCAACCAAGGCGACCTTTGTAAAGGATCAGATAATGAGCTTTATGCTTGAATTGTTCCTGAGCCTTCTTATCGCTTACGTTATGCTGTTCAGCCACAAGTGGCTCGGCAATTATATGATCCTTGTTTTCTCGCTGGTTATGTGCGCGTTTGTGCTTATAGCAAACCTGCTCTTTCCCCTGCTTTCCAAGGTTCAGAACAAGTTCACTCCTCTGCCCGAGGGCGAGCTCCGCGACAAATTGACCGCGCTTCTTACAAGCCACGGATACACGGTAAAATCCATTGAGGTTATGGACGCGTCCCGCCGCACGACCAAGAGCAACGCGTACTTCTCGGGCTTTGGCAAGGAAAAAAGAATAGTTCTCTACGACAATCTTGTAAATTCAATGACGGACGACGAGATCTGCGCGGTTTTCGCTCACGAGCTCGGTCACGGACTCCACCGTGACGTTCCGAAGGGACTTTTCCGCGGCTGTATAAATATGGTTCTTATCGCGCTTATGGCGTGGCTGACCGTGAGCGTTCCCTCGATATATACCGATTTTGGCTTCGACGGCGTCAGCTACGGCTTTGCTTATCTTGTTTTGGGCTCGACCGCGCTCCCCTTCATTTCTCTGCTCTTCGGCATAGTCAACAACGCGCTCTCCCGCCGCGCCGAATACAAAGCAGACGAGCAGGCAATCGAGGAGGGCTACGGCGAGGCTCTCATCTCGGGCCTCAAAAAGCTCTCTCGGGAAAATTTCTCTCACCTTTCGCCAAGCCGTCTTATAGTTGCGCTCGAATACAGCCATCCTCCCATCTCGCAGAGAGTTGCGGCAATCGAGAAAAAAGTAAATAAGCGCAAAGGAAAATAATGCTTTATTTTCCACAAAAAAGCCCGAAAACTTTCAAAAAACATATTGCATTTCAAGCTTCTTTATGATAAAATATCCACGTGATATTTTTAAATAGGAGGATATATAATCATGAAGAAGATTATTTGCAAGGTTGAATACGATACAGAAGCTTCTACTTTTATAGAAAAGCACACAGTTGGATGCTACGGCGACCCCGCAGGCTACGAGGAATGTCTTTTCATAACAGAGGGCGGCAAGTACTTCCTCTACGTAAACGGCGGATCCGAGTCCATCTACCCCGAGGAAAACATCAAGCGTATCTCCGCAGCTAAGGCTGAAGAATGGAAGAATAACTAATAAAAAAGCAGAACGAAAATGATATGCACCCCAAAAGTTAGACACTTTTGGGGTGCATATCAATTACGCATCGGGGTTGTTTTTTATTCCTCAATACTCTTATCGTGAATAATGAGCGTTGACATTTCAACGGGAAGGAAGAAGCAAAGTCCGTGAGCCGCAGTTCCGACGCCCGCCCTCTCCTTGATCGCTTCCACGATCTTTACAGCGATGTCCTTCTCTACGACGCTCAATACGATCTCCTTTTCGGTGTCAATCGTAATACCAAGAATGGTCTTGGGATTTGCAACCGAGCCTCTCGCGTTGATTATAGTCGCTCCCGTAGAGCCGAGAGAACGCGCGATCTCAACCACCTGCGCGGAAAAGCCCGCGTTTACGATAATATATAAAGCCTTCAATTCTTTCATATTGCATATCCTTTCTTAAAATGCCAGGCCTTCAACGGAAATACCAAACGCGATTCCCGTATTGGGCTTATCAAATTTATGGTCACGGTAAAGAACGTCGATGATCTCTTTGGCATTCTCATTCTTCACAAGGCAGGAAATAATGACCTTACCCTGCTCCGCCTCAAAGCCAAAGGCGGCGGCAAGCGCGCTCGGACTTACGGAGCCGTGTCCGTAAACGATTTCTACAGCGCGCGCTCCGTGATCCGTGAGCAGCGATATCATCTTCTTCTTTTTCTTCTGTTCTGCTATAACAACGAAATATTGCAAGCCCTTCATTGAAGTATCACTCATTCGCACCTTCCTCGCTTTCGTTTGTGTTTTGTACTCTTTGAGCGCTCTCTTCATCAAGAATGAAGCATTCAAGATCATCAAAGCATTCAGCCTGCTGCGCCTCCGCGCGCTTCATACGGATATTATAAATAATTCCAAGCGCCTGAATAGCGATCAGCGGGGTTACGGAAATAAAGGATATAATTCCAAATCCGTTGGTAAGTATGGACATTTCTCCGCCTCGAGCCTCTGCTACCGCCTGCGCGATGCTGAGCGTTAAGGGGGTTAAGAACGCCGAGGTCAGCGCGCCTCCCGTAACGCCGCCCGAGTCGAACGCGAGACCGACGAAGAGCTTCGGCGTAAATATCATCATAATCAAGGATATCGCGTAAAGCGGAACCAGGAAATACAGAATGTTTATCTCGGTCATGATCTTCAGAATAGAAAGCAGGGACGCTACGCCAATACCGATAGCAAGCGTTATGCGGATGGTCATTTTCTTGATATGACCGTTCGTAAGCTCCTCGATCTGATCGCCAAGCACCGTCACGGCGGGCTCCGATACCGTAATTGCCGCGCCGAGAATAAATCCGACGGGAAGCAGCAGCCACTTAAAGCCCTCGGGGCGTGACTCGTCAAAGAACATCTGACCTATGTACTGTCCTACAAAGC
>CAZMKU010000113.1:0-3545 GCA_964567085.1 uncultured Clostridium sp. | reverse complement strand
CTGACGAATGCGGGAGTCAAAGTCCCGTGCCTTACCGCTTGGCGACATCCCAATAATTTACCCGTATATTATAACAAATATATGCGAATGTGTCAAGTGTTTTTTGTCTTTTAAATCCAAATTCTCTTCCCGCGCCGTGCTTCCGCGCAACGAATTTTTCCCCTCTTATTGACAAATACGACAGAGTATATTAAAATAAAGACAGAAAAAACGAAGGACGGCAAAAAAATGACAAAAAAGAAAAAGCTGATAATATGCATCTCGTCGCTGCTTGCCCTGCTTTTGGTCGCGGCGGCTATATATCTTTTCGCAGTGCATCTGCCCAAGGTACGGGCTGAGGCAGAATGGAAGACGGCGATGGCGGAATATTACAACTCCAAGGTAACTATGTACGAGCAGCAAAACGCCGAATTTGCCGACGGCGAGGTTGACGTCGTATTTCTGGGTGACAGCCTGACCGACGGCTACGATCTTGAAAAATACTATCCGCAATATAATGTTCTCAATCGCGGGATTGGTGGTGATACGACCTTCGGCGTTGAGAAACGTCTTGACGTTTCGGTCTACGACGTAAAGCCCAAATGCGTCGTCATGCTCATCGGAGCGAACAACGTGGGCACGATGATGGAAAATTACGAAAATATTCTTCTCGGATTCAAGGAGAACGTACCCGACACGAAAATTATCCTCGTCTCCCTCACCTCAATGAGCGGAAGCTGGGGCGATCGCAACGAGACCGCCGCCTACAACAACGTACAAATAAAGCTTCTTGCAGAAAAGTACGGCTTCGAGTTCGTTGACCTTTATTCCGCGCTTTTTGACCTTGAGAGCGGCGGCATCCGCGCGGAATACACCACCGACGGCGGCCACCTCACCCCTGCGGGCTACGAGGTATTTACAAGAGAGGTTACGCCCGTGATCGAGCGAGCTCTTGGAAAATAGATGCAAAAACACGAGGCTTATGCGTGATGTCCTTAACGGGCAATCCCACATAAGCCTCGTGTTTTTTAGGTTTAATTCCAATATGTAAGATCGCCGTAGCTCGCCAGAGGCCACACGTCCTTGGCCGTTACGGTTTCAGCCTCGTCGACGTACGCGCGAAGCTCCTCCATAAGCGGTATCACGTTGTCTCTGTAAGCGCTCGCCTCGCCGCAAGCGTCCTTTACCGACTCGGCATCATCGTGAGCTGCCTCAAGCTTATCAGCCGTCTCGAAAATACTATACGAAAGCTCGGAAAGCCGTTTAATAAGAATCTTTTCAAGCTTTGCCGCGCCGTCGCCCGCAAACATTTCCTCCTTCATCCTCGCGTTCTTGCAAAGTCGGCCGAGATATTTTTCGATCGCGGGAACTATCTGCGAGCGCGCAATATCAACCATGGTTTTCGCCTCAATGCTGATAGTGTTGGAGTACGTCTCGTACATTATCATCTGACGGGCAAAAAGCTCGTGAGCGCTCATAACCGAAAAGCTCTCAAAGAGGTCGATATTCTTCTTGTCGGTCAGGCACGCGTAAGCGTCAACCGAGGTCTTGAGATTGAGAAGTCCGCGTCTTTCGGCTTCAACGGGCCATTCCTTGGAATAACCGTTGCCGCTGAAGATAATTCTTCTGTGAGCCTTAAGATTTTCCCTTATTATCTTCTTTGCTTCAAGCTCAATATCTCCGCACCTCTCGAGTCTGTCGGCGTAATCGCGGAACACCTTGGCGACCGCGGTATTAAGCACGATATTGGGAAGCGCGATATTCTGAGCCGAGCCAACCATTCTGAACTCAAATTTGTTACCTGTGAAAGCAAAAGGAGAGGTTCTGTTTCTGTCCGTGGAATCGTATCTGAACGTAGGAACCGACGGAACGCCGAGATTCATCGTGTTCTTGGCTCTTGCGGTATAGGGAGAATCTCCGATGATAGAGTCAACTATCTCCTCAAGCTCCTGACCGAGGAAAATAGAAATTATCGCGGGGGGAGCCTCGTCCGCGCCGAGACGGTGGTCGTTTGAGGCGGTCGCGCAGGACATGCGGAGAAGATCCTGATAATCGTCAACCGCGCATATAATTGCGGAAAGGAACAAAAGAAACTGCGAATTGGTCGCAGGACTCTTGCCCGGGCTGAGAAGATTCTTGCCCGTATCAGTCGAGAGCGACCAATTATTGTGCTTACCCGAGCCGTTAAGTCCCGCGTAGGGCTTCTCGTGGAGGAGCGCGACCATTCCGTGCTTTTCGGCAACCTTGCGCATGGTATCCATAATCAGAAGATTCTGGTCAACCGCAACGTTTGTGTTAGCGTAAATGGGAGCCAGCTCGTGCTGCGTGGGAGCGACCTCGTTATGCTTTGTCTTGGACGCGATTCCGAGCTTCCAGAGCTCGCAGTCAAGCTCCGCCATAAAGGACGCGACTCTGGTCTTTATAGGGCCGTAATAATGGTCCTCAAGCTCCTGGCACTTGGGTGCGGGCGCGCCGAAAAGCGTTCTTCCCGCATACTTTAAGTCGGGACGGCGGTTATATACCTCGCGATCAACAAGAAAATATTCCTGCTCCGCGCCAACGCTGGTGATAACTCTCTCGCTCGAGGTGTCGCCAAATATATTAAGCAAGCGGAGAGCCTGCTCGCTGAGAATTTCCATGGAACGGAGCAAGGGCGTTTTCGTGTCGAGCGCCTCGCCCGTATAAGAGCAGAAGACCGTGGGAATATAAAGCGTGCCGTCCTTGATAAACGCGTAAGACGAAGGGTCCCAAGCGGTATATCCTCTCGCGTTGCACGTCTCGCGCAGACCGCCCGACGGAAAGCTCGACGCGTCGCTCTCTCCCTTGATAAGCTCCTTGCCCGAAAAGTCCATAACGACCTTATCCCCGGGAATGGGGGATATAAAGGAATCGTGCTTTTCCGCAGTTACGCTCGTGAGCGGCTGGAACCAATGCGTGTAATGGGTCGCGCCCATCTCAACCGCCCAGTCCTTCATCGCGTTGGCTACCACGTTTGCGATAGAAACGTCGATAGGCTTTCCGATAGCTATGGTATTTGTAAGAGACTTGTAAACCTCGCGGGGCAATCTCTGGCGCATAACGGCGTCGTTAAAGACCATACTTCCGAAAATTTCCGATACGTTAGTCATAATACCCTCCTCGCCGCGCGAAGCGGCACAAATAGGCTTCGGTTAAAATTCAAAAAATTCTTCCCACTTTAATTTAAACTCATTATACTTAAAAACTTTTATTTTGTCAAGGGAAAAGAAAAATTTCGTTAATGTTTAACTATATCGGCAAAATCAAATTCCCACAAGGTCGGCAAATTAAATAATATAGAACAAAAAAGAGGGGCAGATCAAATGGGTGATGTTCTTAGCGGAGAAATTGAAAAATCCACTAAGTGCGAGCATCGCGTTTAACCGGTCAAATGCACTTGGGCTAAGCCCAAACCCTTATTATGAGCAGAGCGAATAACAAAGTTCTGCGTAGCAGGTTCTTATAACGACAGAAAGAGCAAACACACAAGGCGTAAAAACCTTATGTGGTTGCTCTTTTTCTGCCTGTGAAGTTTTTGCTGGCGCCAA
>CAZMKU010000112.1:0-3627 GCA_964567085.1 uncultured Clostridium sp. | reverse complement strand
CAGGAGTCGCAGTCGAAGCCGAACTTCGCTCTTGTGTAGCCGATCTCTCTTACCGTTTCGCGAACGATGGACTGAATATCTACGTATGCGCTTGTTGTGATCTCACCCATAACGGACACAAGACCCGTTGTGCAGAAGGTTTCGCAAGCCACACGAGCCGCAGGGTCCTGGCGGAGAATTTCGTCAAGTATCGCGTCTGAAATTTTGTCGGAAATTTTGTCGGGATGTCCTTCAGTTACGGACTCCGATGTGAAAAGTACCTTTTTCATTTTGTTTTACCTCTCTTTTTATATGTACATTATTTTTAACTTCGTTATTTGGCGAAAAATAAGCCCTCGGGTATCCCGAGGGCAGAAATGCTTTGTATGCACTCATCTCTCAGGATTTAGCACCTTGCAATATGCAGGTTGCCGGGCTTCGCAGGGCCAGTCCCTCCGCCACTCTTGATAAGGTTTTATTGTCGGGGTATATTATAACACAATATACCGATATTGTCAATAGCTTTCCCGAAATTTACGTCGCTTCGGTGTTTTTCGCGTCGACAAGCTGCTTGATCTTGTCACACGCGAACGTAAAGAAATATCCCACCGCCGCGCCGATTATAATAATTACGGGATAAAGCACGATGTTTGCTCCCGTAAACGTCTCCAAAATTGTCGGCGCTCCGTCCTCGGATGCCGCAAAGAGCATTACCGTGGTTGCGAGCACAAAGCCCAGAACCGAATGCGCCGCGATAGAATGACACTTATCGAACAAACGCTTCATCACTCTTGCCAAAAGCAGAATAGTCGCGAGCATAGCGATACCCATAGGAAGGATCACGGGAAGCGAGAAGCTGTTTATTCCCTCGCTCATCTTGGTATAAATACCAAAAAACATAAGAAGCGTCGAGGTGGCAAATCCGGGAATTATAAAGCTGAGACCCCACGCAAAGCCGCAAAATGCAAAGCCAAGCGCGTTCGCGGGAATCGTAATATGCCATACGCTCTTAAATACCCAGAACAGAGCAAAGACAAAAACGAAGCTTGCAATAAGCGAAATTACAGAATACTTATTTCTTCCGCGCTCACCCGCATTTCGCCAAAGCTCGGGCACCGTACCGAGAATAAGCCCGATAAACGCGCAAAGCACCACGGGCGCGTTCCAAGAAAGCAGACTCGCGGTTATTCCCGCAAAGCCAATAAAGCCCGCAGCGCAGCCAACGCCTACGAATATGAGCATAAACCAATGCTTTTTTATCGCCTTGACGGGAGATGTCAAAACCTCAAGCAAGGGATTATAAATTCCAAACGCATAGCAAAGAGTGCCTCCGCTGACACCCGGCAAAATCGCGCCGATACCAACGATAGCTCCCTGCACTACCCACAGAATACACTGTATAATGACGTTCTTTTTATTTTTCATCTTGTTTTGATCGTCCTTTTTATTTTATCCCACCAAGTTAAAGCTGCCGTCAAGGAATACGAGGAGCACGACCACGCAAAAAGCCGCAACTACAAGTCCTATTCCCGTAACCACCAAGCTGAAAATAAGATTTTTCTTTTTTCTCTGCTCGGGCGTAACACTCTCATCAGCCTTTTGAGACAAAGGATTTGACGGCAATACCCTCGCCGCCTTCATCGCCGTAGAGGCAGGCTTATAAAGAATCAGCACTATCGCCGCGTTGAGAGTAGCCTTTGTCAGATTGAAGGGCAAAAAGAGGGTGGGAACCATTTTTGCCACCGCCGCCGTCGTGAAATTCGGCGTATAGAGCGGTACGATAAAGAGATTGAACAGTATCATAAACGCCGTCATAGCAAAAACCGCGGAAACGAGGCCGATAACAGCGCCTTTTATGTTCTTTTTATATTTATAAATCAACGCGCAGACCGTAGAAAAAAGCGCCGTTGACAGAAAATCCATAAGAAAGCCCCAAAAACCCGTGTCACCGATGGATATGAACTCAATAAGCGATACGGCAAGGGAGATAACGATTGAATATATCGGGCCGAATAGCAAGCCCGCGATGGTTATGATCGCGTCCTTGGCGTCAAAGGTCAGGAACATTACGTTTATCCGCATAACGAACATGGACGCGAAGGCAAGCGCGCAGAAAAGCGCCGCCATACAAAGCTTTTTAATTTTTTGAGCAGAGCTCTGCTTAGAATTTAAATACGACATAAAAAAATCCCCTTTCAAGCACATTAAGGGGGGACACAAAAAGCCAAAGGTGGCTTTTACTTGCTTTTCTCATCCGGACTTTACCGTCGGTCGAGGACTCTCACCTCGTCGGCATCGAAAACGATGTTCGCAGACTTATAGCTTTCTCACTATTTACTGCCGGTATGGAATTTCACCAATCCCCAAATCAAGTTTTATTTTATTTTTGGAAAACGGGCCGCCGCATGCGGCGACCCGTTTCGGTTCATTTGTATATATGAGTTATATATTCAAATTATTCAATGATTTCGGAAACAACGCCGGAACCAACTGTTCTACCACCCTCACGGATAGCGAAACGGAGACCCTTTTCACAAGCGATGGGCTTGATAAGCTCAACAGTCATGTTTACGTTGTCACCGGGACGGCACATTTCTGTACCCTCGGGAAGCTCGATAACACCTGTAACGTCAGTTGTTCTGAAGTAGAACTGAGGTCTGTAACCAGCGAAGAAGGGCTTAGAACGGCCGCCTTCCTTCTCAGTAAGAACGTAAACCTGACCTACGAACTTTGTGTGGGGGTTGATGGAGCCGGGCTTACAAAGAACCTGACCTCTTTCGATCTCGTCCTTAGCTACGCCACGGAGAAGCGCACCGATGTTGTCGCCTGCTTCTGCCTGGGGAAGAAGCTTGTGGAACATTTCAACACCTGTAACTGTTGTGGACTTCTTTTCTTCTTCAAGACCAACGATTTCAACAACGTCGCCAACCTTAACTGTACCTCTTTCAACTCTACCTGTAGCAACTGTACCACGGCCGGAGATGGAGAATACGTCCTCTACGGGCATAAGGAAGTCGAGATCTGCCTTACGTTCGGGAGTAGGAATGTATGCGTCAACTTCAGCCATAAGCTCAAGAATGCAAGCATACTCAGGAGCGTTGATATCATTGTTTGTGGACTCGAGAGCGTCACGAGCAGAACCGCGAACGATAGGAAGATCGTCGCCGGGGAATTCGTACTCGTTGAGAAGGTCTCTGATCTCCATCTCTACGAGATCAAGAAGCTCATCGTCATCAACGAGGTCCTTCTTGTTCATGAATACAACGATTGCGGGAACGCCTACCTGACGTGCGAGAAGAACGTGCTCTCTTGTCTGTGCGAGAGGGCCGTCTGTAGCAGCAACAACGAGGATAGCGCCGTCCATCTGAGCAGCACCCGTGATCATGTTCTTAACATAGTCAGCGTGACCGGGGCAGTCAACGTGAGCGTAGTGACGGTTATCTGTCTCGTACTCAACGTGTCTTGTGTTAATTGTGATACCTCTTGCTCTTTCTTCGGGAGCGTTGTCGATCTGGTCGTAAGCCATGAATTCAACGTTACCGTTTGCAAGACCAAGAACCTTAGTGATAGCAGCGGTTGTAGTTGTCTTACCATGGTCAACGTGACCGATAGTACCAATGTTTACGTGGGGCTTTGTTCTTTCAAATG
>CAZMKU010000111.1:0-3697 GCA_964567085.1 uncultured Clostridium sp. | reverse complement strand
CCCTCGGGGCGTGACTCGTCAAAGAACATCTGACCTATGTACTGTCCTACAAAGCCGAAGCCAAAATCAATACCCGAGAGGAAAATCAAAAGTCCCAAATAAACGGGAATAACACCGAGCATCAGCTTCAAAAAGGTTTTTTTCGGGAGCTTTAAAAGCAGGAGCAAAAACGGAATTGATATAAGAATAATAGGTAAGACCGCCAGCGCAACGTCACCGATATTACCGAGGATTATATCTCCCAAGCCTCGCTCTGTGGACATATCGTACGCGTTCTCGGACGGAAGCGCGCCGCCGTTTGCCGCCTTTGCGATAATGCCGTAAAGCAAGACCGCGATGATCGGTCCTGCCGACGAGATACCGATAATACCGAGGGAGTCGTCGTTGGTCTTGTTCTTCGAGAACGTCGCGGAAATACCAAGTCCCAGAGCCAGAATGAACGGAACCGAAACGTCACCCGTGGTCGCTCCGCTGCCGTCAAAGGCAATAGCTATAAATTCATTCGGCGCGAAAATTACCAGCAGGAACACAAGCGAATACAAAACCGCGAAAACCAGCTTTATATTGATGTTCTTGACTATTCGCAGAAGCGCGATAGCAACGCCGATTCCAATGCCAGTGCCCGTTATCCATATAAAGAACGTGCTGTTGACCAGGGGCATTATTCCGCTTATCTGCTTTGCCAAAACCGAGAGCGCGGGCTCTGCGACCGTTGCGAGAAGTCCAAAAACAAAGCCGAAGATCAGCACGAATGCCAGCTTATTATATTTCGCGAATGAACCGCCTACCATTCGTCCTATCGGCAGAATACTCGTTTCAAGTCCGACGAGAAACATCGCCTGACCCAACACCACGCAAACGTATCCGATTATTATTTTCGCATAATCGAATGCCGATTCCAGCGGCGCGATCAAAAGACAAATTATTATAATTACGGCCAAAGGAAGCGAGGATAAAAACGTTTCCTTCACCGTCTGCAGAAATTTTGACTTCATCAGATCTCCTTTCGGGCAAATTTTTTAAGTACGTCTACTTAATACATTTTACCATACTTTTATAAATGTTGCAATACCTTTTATTTGTTCTTTGGCGATAATTGTATTTTACATTCAAGACACCTCTCGCCCGCGGAATTCTTCGTTACCACCTCGCGGTAGCCGTCGGCGTCAGCCTCGCCAAGATAAATTCCGATGGTGTCACCGTATGCCGCCTCCTTTACGTACGAAAGCGAAATGCCCGACACGTAAGAATTTTCTCTCTCGGGAAGATAATCAAACACCATATCGGGATATTTGGTGTTGTTCATATGGATATTGTAGTCAATATCCGAGAACATTATCTTGCGCTCGCCTACGGGCGTGAGCGGCGCATCTCTCTTTATTCTCACTCTCCCAGGCAGATTGGATTCGTCCATCGGCTCGTCAATGGGATAGAATTTATCCATACTCTCGTCGCCGCGAACGAGCGACTTTGTATTTATATCAACAAGCGCCCAGAGCGAGCTTGCCGCCGCGACCGTCTCTCCGCCGCGGACGATCTCAAAATATCTCATAAAGCTATATCCGCGCGACTCCTTGCACCACGTAAACACCTCGATGTCCTCGTAAGCGTAAATAGGCTTGAATACGCGAAGCTGCAAGCTGCCGAGAATAAATCCCTGCCCTTTTTCGTCACGCATATCGTCAAGGGGATTACCAAAATCGCGGCACTGCAGATTTCCCGTTTCCTGCATATACATTAAAATTTTACTTGCGCTTACGATTCTGTTGGCATCCGTGTCGTGCCATTTGGTTGTGTATTTTCTTGAATATTTCATATTTTTTCTTCCTTATAAATCAACATTCAAAAAATTTTAACATAACTTTGTGAATTGGATATAAACGCCGAAGGCGAAAATCGTCTTCGGCGAGAGAAAAGAGAGAGAAGATTTTTGCCATAAAAATATACACCCCAAAAGTGTCTAACTTTTGGGGTGCATATCAATCGAGGGGCTTGAATTTTTATTCGGGCTTATAATTATAATGAATGGTTACATAATTCAAACAGTCATTATGCGACCACTTGGAAACTTTACGCCATTCCTCTTCTGTTCCGCCAAAATAAACGTCCTTCAAAGCAGAACAGCTTTCAAACGCGCCCTCCCCTATAACCTTAATATCGCTCGGAATAGTTACACTTGTAAGAGCACTACAATATTGGAACGTTCCCTTATTGATTTTTGTTGCACCATTCGGAATAACTATATTTACAATACCGCTACTCAAAAACGCACACTCACCAATTTCTGTTACCGTATCGGGAATAATTATTTTGGTAAGACCGCGGCAAGAAGAAAATGCAAAATCACCAATGTACGTTACTGTATCAGGTATGATTATTTCAGTAAGACTGTAGCAAACCGTAAACGTTGATCGTTCTATTCTTGTTACACCATTCGGAATATTCACGCTTTTAAGGTTATGACAATTCCAAAAAGCAGATTCTCCTATACTCGTTACAGTATCGGGAATGGTTACACTCTCAAGATTTTTACAATAAGAAAACATCCGATCCTCTATGCATTCTATACCATCCGATATAATAACGCTTGTAAGATTACAAGCAAATTCAAACGCACCCTTTTCCATTCTTTTTACGTTTTGAGGAACTGTAAAAGTTGTGTCCTCTTTTCCTGCGGCATACCTTATGAGAGTTGTCTTATCCTTGCTATACAAATTTCCGTCCACCGATGAATAATTATCATTATTCTCATCAACAACTATTCTTTTAAGACTTGAGCAGGAGTCAAAAGCGTTATCTCCTATACTCTCCACGCCGCGAGGAATAGTTATGCTTTCAAGTGCCACACAATCCGAAAATGCCTTATCGTTTATACTTACCACGCCTTGAGGGATATTAACGCTCGTAAGACTGCTACAGCCTTCAAATGCATGTTCTCCTATAACCGTAATACCATCGGGAATAACTACACTTGTAAGAGAGGAACAGCTCGTAAACGCGCTATCTCCTAAATGAGTCAAGCCTTCAGGAAACTCCAAGTCCACAAGACCGGAGCAGTTAAGAAATGCCGCATTACCTATACTCGTTACACTTTCAGGAATTACGATATTTGTCAAATCAGTACAATGAGCAAATGCCGAATTTCCTATATTTGTTACACCGTCGGGGATGACCACTCTCGCAATATCCTTTTGCATATGAAATGCAAACTCGCCAATGCCCGTTACCTTACAGCCTTGATAAACAGGAGGAATGATAATCTCCGTATCAAGAGTTCTGTTCAGCTTCGTAACGTAATAAGTATCGCTGTCGTCATACTTGGCAAACTCCAATTCGTCGCAGTATTCCAAATTGCATCTTGCACACTTGTTTTCCTCCTCGGAATATTCATGTCCCAAGGCCTCGCCTTCAATTCTTGCACATTTCGAACAAGTTTTAGGCGCCTCGCAGTCCGCATCTGTCCATTCATGCTCACATTCTGACGGAGCGTTATTACACGATACCAACGCCGTCAAAATTATACTTACACAAAACAGTGCTAACAAAACTTTTTTAAGCATTATTCCACCTCCCAAATATACTTATATAAACATTATAGCACGAATGTAAAATATTTGCAATAAAAAACAAAAAATCACTCGGGTTTAGACGGGTGCTCGTAAGACAGTAATTCTAAAAAATTACTATTTTACGGCAT
>CAZMKU010000110.1:0-3780 GCA_964567085.1 uncultured Clostridium sp. | reverse complement strand
GCCCGTGGTTCTATGACGCAGATGCGTCAGCTTGCGGGTATGCGTGGACTTATGTTCTCCGCGACAGGTAAGACGATGGAGATCCCGATCAAGTCCAACTTCCGTGAAGGTCTTAATATCACAGAATACTTTATGGGTGCTCGTTCCTCCCGTAAGTCCCTCTCGGATACGGCTCTCCGTACCGCTGACTCGGGTTACCTCACGCGCCGTCTTGTTGACGTTGCTCAGGAGATCATCATCAGAGAAGAAAAGTGTGATACGACCAAGGGCGCGTGGGTCAACGACATTATGGACGACAAGAACGTCCTCGAGCCTCTTTCCGACAGAATCGTGGGCAGATACACAATGGGTCCCATTATTCATCCCGAAACAGGCGAGGTTCTCGTTGACGACGACGTAATGATCACTGACGATATGGCAAAGGCTATCACCGCTGCGGGTATCGACAAGGTATATATCAGAACGGTTATTCAGTGTCACGCCAAGAACGGTATTTGCGCTCACTGCTACGGCGCGGACCTCGCATCGGGCAAGATGGTAAATATCGGTGAAGCGGTTGGTATTATCGCGGCTCAGTCCATCGGCGAACCCGGTACGCAGCTTACGATGAGAACCTTCCACTCGGGCGGTGTCGCAGGTAGCGATATTACACAGGGTCTTCCCAGAGTTGAGGAGCTCTTTGAGGCTCGTCAGCCCAAGAAGGCTGCTATTATGGCAGAGCAGTCGGGTATCGTTCACATCCTTCCCGGTGAGGTTGCGGGTATGAATGATATTTCCATCACTCCCGATAAGGCGGGCGAATTCACGACTCAGGATTACAAGAAGTATGAGGTTCCTTACGGCGTTAAGCTCGCGGTTAACGACGGCGACCACGTTGAAGTGGGCGACGCCTTGACCGAAGGCAGCAAGGCTCCCGCGGACATTATGAGAATACTCGGTCTTGATGCGGTATATGAATATATCATCAAGGAAACTCAGAAGGTTTACCGTTCTCAGTCCTGTAACGTAAACGACAAGCACATCGAGATCATTGCGCGTCAGATGACACGTAAGATCAGAGTTACCGAAAACGGCGACACGGATATGCTCGTTGGCGCACTTGTTGACGCTTCTACGTTCGAGGATGAAAACAATAAGATCGCGGCAAGACAGGAGGCAGGCGAGGATATGCTCAAGGCTGCTGAGGGCGCACCCGTGCTTCTCGGTATCACCAAGGCTTCTCTCCAGACGGAATCCTTCCTCTCCGCGGCATCCTTCCAGGAAACCACGAAGGTTCTTACGGAAGCTGCTATCAGAGGTAAGGTCGACAACCTCCTCGGTCTCAAGGAAAACGTTATTATCGGTAAGCTTATTCCCGCAGGTACGGGTATGAGCTGCTACAAGAACATTGACGTTCAGAAGGTAAGAGGCGAGGAAGAGCCTGCGGCTGATGATTCTGCAGAAGAAAATCATACTTGGAGCTTCGAGTCCCAGCCCGTGGGCGTGTCCGAAGGCTCTATCGAAGAATAATTTGTGAAAAATCACCAAATGATTTCGACAAATAAATAAAAAATATCCCTCGCAAAAACAAGTGCGAGGGATATTTTTGACAATTTTTTTCGAAAAGAAGGGCTTCCTTTTGTGCAATATAGAGAAAATTCAATTGATTTACATTGACTATTGACAAAATTTCGTGTCAATGTTATAATAAATCCGTACGCAAAGTGCCCTAAGGGGTAACTGTGTGCATTTTTAAGGCAGAAACGTATAAACGACTAATAAAAAGTCGGTTATGCGCCTGTAATATAAACGTTCTAAAATCTTTTAAAGAAGGAGGAAACAAGGAAGAATGCCAACCTTTAATCAGCTTGTAAGACAGGGTCGTCAGGATAAGACATACAAGTCTAAGGCTCCCGTACTTCAGAAGGGCTTTAACACACTGACAAACAAGTCTACAGATCAGCCTGCACCTCAGAAGAGAGGCGTTTGCACAAAGGTATCTACAACAAGCCCTAAGAAGCCTAACTCCGCTCTTCGTAAGATCGCAAGAGTAAGACTTACAAACGGACTTGAAGCAACAACTTACATTCCGGGTATCGGACACAACCTTCAGGAGCACTCCGTAGTGCTTATCAGAGGCGGTAGAGTAAGAGACCTTCCCGGTGTACGTTACCATATTATTCGTGGTACACTCGATGCACAGGGCGTTGCTAACCGTAAGCAGAGCCGTTCCAAGTACGGCGCAAAGGCACCCAAGAAGGGCGCAGTAAAGAAGTAATATACTTCTTATTATTTAAAGGTAAAAATAAAGCAATTAAGTTCGTCCAAGTTAATCCGAGAATGTTTATATTAACGAGGCGCACATACAGAAGTTTGCTTTTGAGTACCAATGATTTCATTTTTAAATTTGATGAAGGAGGGAAGTACAGTGCCGAGAAGAGGTCGTATATCCAAAAGAGATGTATTGCCGGATCCTATGTACGGATCCAAGCTTGTAACAAAGCTTATCAACAACATTATGTATGATGGCAAGAAGGGCGTAGCTCAGACAATTGTTTACGATGCGTTTGCAATCGTAGAAGCAAAGGTTGGTCAGAATGCCCTTGAAGTATTCCAGGAAGCTCTTGAGAACCTTAAGCCCCAGCTTGAAGTTAAGGCTCGCCGCGTAGGTGGTTCCACATATCAGGTTCCTATGGAAGTAAGAAGTGAAAGACAGCAGACTCTCGCTCTCCGTTGGCTTGTAAACTACACAAGAAACAGAAGCGAAAGAACTATGGCTGAAAAGCTCGCCGCAGAAATTATCGATGCTAAGAACAGCATGGGCGGAGCTTTCAAGAAGAAGGAAGAAACACACAGAATGGCAGAGGCAAACAAGGCTTTTGCTCATTACAGATATTAATATCAAGGAGAGTTCAATATGCCTAGAGAATATTCGCTTGAGCATACAAGAAATATTGGTATCATGGCTCACATTGACGCCGGTAAGACGACAACCTCCGAGAGAATCCTTTTCTATACGGGTAAGACCCACAAGATAGGTGAAACTCACGAGGGCGCGGCAACAATGGACTGGATGGTACAGGAGCAGGAAAGAGGTATTACGATTACTTCTGCCGCTACAACATGTTTCTGGGCTCACACCGATTATCACAATGATCCCGCTGCTGCGAAGGCTAACACACACCGTATCAACATCATTGATACTCCCGGACACGTTGACTTTACAGTAGAGGTTGAGCGTTCTCTCCGTGTACTTGACGGCGCAGTTACAGTGCTTTGCGCTAAGGGCGGCGTTGAGCCCCAGTCTGAAACCGTATGGCGTCAGGCTAACAAGTACCAGGTTCCCAGAATGGCTTATGTAAATAAGATGGACATTACAGGTGCTGACTTCTACCGTGTTGTTGGCATGATCAAGGACCGTCTTAAGGCGAATCCCGTACCGATCCAGCTCCCCATTGGTAAGGAAATGACCTTCAAGGGCATTGTCGACCTTATCGAAATGAAGGCTGAAGTTTACTACGACGAGCTCGGTAAGGATATGAGAACAGAAGAGATCCCCGCAGATATGCTCGAGCTTGCTGAAGAGTACAGAGCAAAGATGATCGAGGAAGCAGCTTCTGTTGACGATGATCTCATGGAAAAGTTCCTTATGGAAGAAGAGATCACAAATGAAGAAATCAAGGCAGCTATTCGTAAGGCAACCATCGAAAACAAGATGGTTCCCGTAGTTTGCGGTACTTCTTACAGAAACAAGGGCGTTCAGAAGCTTCTCGACGCAATTGTTGACTTTATGCCTTCTCC
>CAZMKU010000109.1:0-3795 GCA_964567085.1 uncultured Clostridium sp. | reverse complement strand
AAGCAGGCTACGAGCCCGAAATGGCTTACTTTGAATGTATCCACGAAATGAAGCTCATCGTTGACCTTATCAATCAGGGTGGCTTTGCAAAGATGAGATATTCTATTTCCAATACAGCTGAATACGGCGACTACAGAACGGGTAAGCGCCTTATCACGGATGAAACACGTAAGGAAATGAAGAAGGTTCTCCGCGAAATTCAGGACGGTACGTTCGCTTCTGAATTTATGCAGGAATTCTCTTCGGGCAGAAAGGCGAAGTTCTTGGCAACTCGCCGCGTTGAATCCGAGCATCAGCTTGAGAAGACGGGCGCGGAGCTTCGCGAGATGATGAGCTGGCTCAAGAAGTAATTTTTGACCTTAGATAATTTGTGCCATACTGCGTTGCTCCTCGAAAGCAGCTTGACGTAGGGGACTACGCCAGCGCTTTGCTTTCTGCGGTGCGCCTTGTCTGACACAAATTCTCGTCGGTCATGATAATTTGCGTTATATTGCGTTGCTCCTCGAAAGCAGCTTGACGTAGGGAACTACGCCAGCGCTTTGCTTTCTGCGGTGCGCCTTGTCTGACACAAATTCTCGTTTTTCTTGCAAATCGGGACTTTAAATTAGATAAAGAATTCACTTCAACCTTGAAGCAAATGCGCAAAACAAGCGTTTGTGTAGGATGGGGGTCAAGGGGGAAGGGAGGAATCGCAACCTCCCTTCCGCCCTTGCGTCTTCTTTCGTCTATTTCTTCGACGTCGAAGAAATAGACATCCTAACATACACTAACCAATTAAGGAGGTGTACCATGCTTTTAGCAATCGACATTAGAAATTCCGGCATATCCACGGGACTTTTCGACCTTGATAGCGGAGAGCTGAAACACACCTTCAAGCTTTCATCTGACAAAAAAAGAACCGCCGACGAGTACGTCGCTCAAATGGGCAGTATGATAAATTTGAAGATGAGATGAAGAACCCAAGGGGAAGTGCTGAAATTTCGTGACGGGCGGCTTGGCTCCCGTTATTTTCTCGCATATTGACCGTGATTTTGAATATCACGAAGGCCTTGTCCTGCTCGGTCTTTACTGCATATATAAAAATAACGTAAAATAAATTTGCTGCAATTACGGATTTATTATCGTAAATTTTAAGCGATATACCCGAATGTAAGGTCGGGATGTCAGCGGAGGGCGGAATTCCCTCAAGGAGAAAATTTAATATGAGATCTAACAAAAAGATCGTAAGAATGGTGCAAATAGCGCTTTTGTTTGCGCTCGTGGTAGTGCTGCAGGTGGTTAGCGCGGTTATGCCGAAGCTTGGCCCCGTATCAATTACCTTGACACTCGTTCCCGTGGTTGTCGGCGCGATTTTGCTTGGCACAAGCGGAGGCGCGATTCTTGGCTTCGCATTTGGTCTTGTCGTTATGATAAACTGCATTACGGCGCTTGACCCGGGCGGAAACATTCTTTGGAATGCTAATCCGTTATTGTGTGCGCTTATTTGTTTTGTAAAGGGTATCGCTGCAGGTGTTGCTCCTGCTTTGGTCTATCGTGCGGCGCGCGGAAAAAAAGAAGCTGTTGGCGGTGGAAGAAAATATGTGTCCGCACTTGTGGCTGCACTTTCCGCACCTATCGTTAATACAGGTTTGTTTGTTGCGGGTATGTTTTTGTTCTTTAAAGATACGCTTTATGCATGGGCGGGCGGTACGGATATCGCAACGTACGTGATCGTTGGCTTGGCAGGTGTTAATTTCTTGGTTGAGCTTGCAATTAACGTTGTTTTATCTCCTGCTATCGTCAGAATCGTTGACGTGGTAGGCAAAAAAATGAAATAAAATTCAATCCATCCATTTTTAAGGTTTTTGAAAGTGGTAGAGGTTCAGGGGAGGAGAAAGCTTTTTCCTCAAAAAAGTCTTCTCCTCCCTACAGAAAAAGGAGTATATTATGCGTTCGGATAATGTAACGAAGGGCGCGGAGAGAGCGCCGAACAGAAGTTTATTTTATGCTATGGGATACACCAAGGAGGAGCTTGATCGCCCCCTTATCGGTGTTGTTTCCGCGCATAGCGAAATAGTTCCCGGTCATTACCATCTTGACAAGATATGCGAGGCGGTAAAGGCGGGTGTCAGAATGGCTGGTGGTACGCCTATTATGATTCCCTCGATCGGTGTTTGCGACGGTATCGCTATGGGACATATCGGTATGAAGTATTCTTTGGCTTCCCGCGAGCTTATCGCGGATAGCGTGGAAACTATGCTTATGGCGCATCAGCTCGACGGCCTGGTTCTCGTTCCTAATTGCGACAAGATCGTTCCCGGTATGGTTATGGCGGCAGTAAGAATGGACGTTCCTGCAGTCGTATGCTCGGGCGGTCCTATGATGGCAGGCACGTATAACGGTGAGGAGACCTCGCTTTCCAAGA
Organism: uncultured Clostridium sp.; assembly: GCA_964567085.1. Taxonomy (GTDB): domain Bacteria; phylum Bacillota; class Clostridia; order Oscillospirales; family CAG-272; genus SVTX01. The sequence goes on along the minus strand of CAZMKU010000109.1, from coordinate 1,391 downwards.
TGTTCGAGGCGGTTGGCGCGTATAAGGCGGGCATTATTGATGCTTGTAAGCTCGATGAGTGTGAAAAGGGCGTTTGCCCGGGCTGCGGATCTTGCGCGGGTATGTATACGGCAAATTCTATGAATTGCCTCTGTGAAGCGGTTGGTATCGCGCTCCCGGGTAACGGCACTATCCCTGCGGTATCCTCAAAGAGAGTTATGCTTGCAAAGCACGCGGGTATGGCGATTATGGATCTCGTGGAAAAGGGAATTACCGCGCGTCAGATCATAAATGAAACGTCTATAAGAAACGCTCTCGCGTGCGATATGGCGCTTGGATGCTCCTCTAATAGCGTTCTTCATTTGCTTGCTATCTCTAATGAGGCAGGCGTTCCTCTTGATCTTAAGACATTTAATGAAATGAGCGAAAAGGTGCCCAATCTCTGTCATCTTGCTCCCGCAGGACATACTCATATGCAGGATCTTGATGCCGCGGGCGGCATTCCCGCGGTTCAGGCGGAGCTTGTAAAACGCGGATTGCTTGATACGAGCGTTATTACCGCGACGGGTAAGACGCTCGCTGAAAATATCGAGGGCGCGTATATCAAGAACACCGAAGCTATCAGACCCATTGATGATCCTTATAGCCGGACGGGCGGTATCCAGATCCTCTGGGGTAATATCGCGCAGGACGGTTGTGTTGTAAAGAGAAGCGCGGTCGCTCCCGAAATGCTTTGTCATAGCGGCCCTGCAAGAGTTTTCAACAGTGAGGACGAGGCTATCGCGGCTATATATAAAGGAAAGATAGTTGACGGCGACGTTGTCGTTATCCGTTACGAAGGCCCCGTTGGCGGCCCTGGCATGAGAGAAATGCTCAATCCTACGTCCGCTTTGGCGGGTATGAAGCTCGACAAGACGGTTGCGCTCATCACTGACGGACGTTTCTCGGGTGCGTCGCGCGGCGCGTCTATCGGTCACGTTTGTCCCGAGGCTGCGGCTGGCGGCAATATCGGACTTATCGAGGAGGGCGATATTATTGAGATCAATATCCCCGCAGCAAAGATAAACGTTCTCGTAAGCGACGAGGCGCTTGCTGAAAGACGAGCAAAGTACGTTGCTCCCGAGCCTAACGTAAAGTCGGGCTGGCTTGCAAGATATGCAAGACTCGTTGATAGCGCCGCAAAGGGCGCGATTATGAAATAAGCGCGTATATACAATACAAATGAAGGGTTTGTAATTTGCAAACCCTTTATTTTTCTTTCGTCATCAACAAAATGCACAAAATCATCGGATGAACGGTTCACAAATATACATTTTAACTAAATTAAAAAAAATGTAGAAAAAGTTCAAAAAATCTCTTGACAAAGCCCGTGGGTTGTGATATAATAATCGAGTTGTGTAAAGGCAACGGAA
>CAZMKU010000108.1:0-3836 GCA_964567085.1 uncultured Clostridium sp. | reverse complement strand
GTGGCACACATTCTCATCGTTTGCCGCATTTGATGTCGACGGAAGTCGACGCGGCAAACCTCGGTTGCGATTCCCGTACGAGAGTAGCATTTGCTACTCCTTCTTCTTTTTGCTGCTCGCGCGGGCGCGAGCACCCATGGGAATCGACAATGTCGGTTGTAGACATTGACGATTCCTCGTGAAGAGAATATTGAGCAAAGCGAAATATTCTCTTGGTTTGCCGCATTTGATGTTGCGGAAGCAACGCGGCGAACCGAGTGAGAATTGCCGACGGTAGGCAATTCCACGAGAGGGAGAATGTGGCACACGTTCTCATCGTTTGCCGCATTTGATGTTGCGGAAGCAACGCGGCAAACCTCGGTTGCGATTCCCGTACGAGAGTAGCATTTGCTACTCCTTTTTTATTCATTTATTCGTTATAATCGGTTTGAGTCAAAAGCAAATTCAAGAGAGTCGAGAACTGCTTGAAATGCGCGAGAGGACGACCCGGGAAATACTTTTCTATATAATCAACGTAGTCGTTGGATGTGTTCATAAGCATACCTACAAGATAAGTTTCGCCGTATCCGTCGTACTCATTATAAGGTCCAGGGATATCCCAGTTAGTCGCCTCAAAATAAAGATACGGAATACCTGCGTTTTTGAAGGGCGCATGGTCGGACCAATCGCCCGTAGAAGGCGATGCGTAATCGGGACTCTCATAGCCCGGCGCGGGAGCATCCCACGTCCAAGGATTAGACTTGAAGCTAAGGCCCGCCTCTTGTGCAATCGCTATAGCATTATCATACGCTTGAGTATCATTTACAGTTTGATTTTCATCGTCTTGAACACCGCCATAGATATAACAGTAATCTCCGCATACGAGAGAATCCATATTGATCATATAAAGCGTATTTGCAATTTCTTCCTCGGTCATAGCCGCTACATACGCCTTAGAACCATAGAGACCGTATTCCTCTGCGGTAAAGAATACGAATTTGATCGTATACTCGGTTTCTACGTCAAAAAGATGCTGCGCAGTCGTAAGAGCAAGAGCAACACCGGAACCGTTGTCGCCGCTTCCGTTACCGTCGTAGTGAGCTCCAACAATGATTGTCTTATCGCTCTTTCCCTGCTTGGTTACGATTATGTTCGGGGTGTGGAGAGTAACCTTCACGTGAGTTCCTTTGCCGTCTTCCGCTACAACGTAGGAACGGCCGCTGCGCACGTAAGTCTCTTCGCTAATATCTATACTGTCTACTGCAGGGTACATTTTCTCGTACTCGGAGTTGTCTTCATTGATAGCAACGTACTTTGTCATCGTTGTATCCTGCTTCACGATATCAACGTTTTCTACGTAGCCTGCTTCCATCAAGCTGAATATGATCCATTTTTGCGCAAGCTTAAAGCTTTCGCCTTCCAAGCAATCACGCTCCTTAAGCACCTTATCTATATAAAGAAATTTTTCGTAAGCTTCATCAGCGTAATCAGACGCGAGCAATCCTTGTTCTTCTTTCGCAATAAGAGCGTCTGCCAATGCATCTACCTGATCCGCCGTCGAAAGCTTATTTATTGCTTCTAATATTTGAGCGATCTCGTCGGCATCAGAAAGCGTTGCGAGCTTTGCTTCAAGCTCCGCCAGCTTCTCCGCCGTTGACAAAGTTGCTATGGTCTCCTTCAATTCGCTGACTTCATCATCGTTTGTACATCCTGCAAACGAAAGTGTGGAAGTAATCAACATCGAAAGTGAAAGCGCGCCGATTACTATTTTTTTGAGAATTGGATGATTGTTTTTCATTTTAGGGTTTCTCCTTGCTTGGTTTCGATGGTATAATTATACACGATCATTCCCAATAGGTCAATACTTTTTCGCAAACTTTTTTATATTTATTCATTTTCACAAATAACATCCTGCATAAATAGCGTTTTTTGTGTATAATAATGCACGAAAGAGAATTTTTATTCATTTATTAGCCGACATTCATTTATCACGGCTCATACAAGCGAGGTAACGCGTCATTCCACCCAACAATATTTGCCGCAACAGAGCTCGAAGCACAGAACCTTGATTCATCCTCCCACCGAATAAAGATAAGCCGCAGCAAAAACTGCGGCTTTATTTTCATTTCTTTCCAACAAATATATACCCATACGCACCCGGACCCCAATGACAAGCGATCGCGGGGGCAAGGTTATCGTACTCTATCATCTGCGCTCTGTATTTTTCGTCCGTCATCTCAACAAGCTCGTCAAGATTTGCTTTATTATACGTATACGACGGAACGATAGGATAATTTTCATCACACTCATATTTCTCAAGGCTATCAACGACTGTCTTCATAGCCTTCTTTGCGCCAAGAGCCTTTGATGCAACGCCAACCAGACCGTTCTCAATTGCGATTATCGGCTTTATGTGAAGCATACTGCCAACCGCAAACGAGCTCCTTGAGAGTCTGCCTCCACGATGGAGATATTCAAGCGTATCGGGCACGGCAACGACTCTGATTTTTGGAACAAGAGCGTCAAGCCTCTCACCGATAAATTCAAGGGATCGATCTCTGAATTTATTCGCTTCCATAACGAGAATTCTCACGCCGCCGACACAGCTTTTACTGTCTACGACAAGCACGCGGGGATTGTCCTCAAAAAGCATTTTGAGCGTATTATAAGTACCCGAAAGTCCCGACGACATCGTAATTATCAGCACGTCATCACCCTGCTCCGTGCATTTATTTACAAGCTCCTCGGCTTCGCCAAGAGATGGCAGAGAGGTCTTTGGAAAAAGCCCCTCGTCTATCATCTTTTTGTAAAATTCATCGAGCGTAATATCTATACCGTCAATATATTCCTTATCTCCGAAGGTGAATTTCAAGGGCAGTATCTCAACGTCGTATTTTCCCTTCTCCTCCTGCTTTATACTGCTTCCAGAATCAACGAAAATTTTAAGCATTAATCCCTCCCAAAAATTCGATCAGCTCGTCGAAGCTGCCGTGCGGATACTTTAAAATATCGACATTATCCTTATTGATTATACAGTCTGTCAAAAGAAACACCTTCATACCGAGCTTCGCCGCGATCATATCCTCACCGACATCGTTACCAACCATAATACATTCCTCGGGCAGAAGTCCTCTTTTCTCGAGGATCTCCTCGTAATACTTGAGATTAGGCTTGCAGAAATGCGAATTCTCATAAGTTGTGATATATTCAAACATATCGGGAGAAAGTCCCGCCCACTGACATCTCTGATAGGTCGCAACCGCGGGAAAGATCGGATTCGTCGCCAAAATTACGCGCAGGCCCTTTTCCTTTACCTTTTCTATAACCGTAAGCGACTTGGGATTATATCCGCAGCTTTCTTTTACGCGACAGAATTTATTGGTGTAAAACTCGTCAAAATCCTCGGTTCTGCCCACGATATCCTGACCCACGACCGCGCTGCAAGCGCGCCAGAATGCCGCCTCGTTTACATCCGAGCCGTCGTTCATTATCATCGCCTTAGTTCCCTGCCACACTCCCGCAACAAAGGTCTTGGGATCGTAGCCCATAGGCGCGAACTTCTTCGTAAGCTCGCCGAAATAAGATGCCGCGAACGTATCCTGATCCATAGGAAGAAGCGTTCCGTCAAGGTCAAACAATACTGCTTTAATACTACTCATATGCCTGTCCATCCTTAATTATTCCAAATTATCAAATATATTTTACCACATATTCACGCTATTGTCAATCATCTCGCGGAAAATTGTTGATTTGTCAATAATTTTTTTAAAATCTTAAAAAAGGCAACGGGTGCATATTAATCACTCCCCGTCGCCTTGAATATAAAATTATCTGTTAAGAATAAGCTTTGTAAGCTC
>CAZMKU010000107.1:0-3864 GCA_964567085.1 uncultured Clostridium sp. | reverse complement strand
CAGCTGATGATGAAAAAGAAGCGGCATATATTTGGCTTGATCCTGATCATAGATAAATTTTAGGCACTTCGCTGTCAGGAGCATAATGTTATCTACAGGATCGGAGGTATTGTTCTTTTATGTTTTTCGGGTGATGTTTTTGCCCAGAAGCGCGATTATTGTCTCCGCAATTTCCTCGGGGGATTTTTTGATGTCGTCCATAAGCCATTTTCTCATCATATGGTATCCTCCGCCCGCGCAATAGGCGGTTATCAATTCTATGCTTTCGGTATCTAAGACGTTGTTGTTGGACGTTATTTCCGCCGATTTCAAGACCTCGTATATGCTGTCGTAAAAAAGCTTCATAATGTTGAGGTCCAACTCGTGCTTGATCAGAATTTTTATAGTGTCCGATTTTTCGTCAATGTATTTGCAAAGCTTGATGACATCGGCTTTAAACTCCGTTAGATTTTTGGGCGTGGGGAAGAGGTGGCGCGCCTCATTACTCATCGTGTTTTCCATCTCAATAAGTATATCCTGCGGAACGGAATAATGACGGTAAAACGTAGCGCGGTTTATCCCCGCGGTCTCGCATAATTCGGACACGTTTATTTTTTGTATCGGCTTCTTTTTCAGTAGCTGCAGCAGGGCGTCGCGCAGCAAGCGTTTCGTTAACTTGATTCTTTGATTTTCTTTTTTCACTTTGCTTTTTCCTTAAAAAATAATGTTAAATGCAACAATATAGCGTAAAATGTCGCGTTTATATCAATAACAATAAAACTGATTGTTGCAAATGCGACAAATGTGTATTATAATAATATCACAGAATTGAAAAAAATTCAAGAAAAATTTTTTGTTCGAAAAAAACGAGGCGCCAGAAACCGTAGACAACGCCTCGAACACATAGGGAAGGGCGGCGTTTTTTATGGAAGGTAACGAAAAAGAACTGAACAAAGCTGAATCTGGCGCAGAAGCCGAGGCGAGTCGAGAATCCGAGCGCGAGCAACGGAGCTCCTCTAAAAATGTTGAGGCGTCTGACGAGCTCAAGCACGGCGTGAAAAATTATTTGCGTAATCTTTTCGATATTCGCGGCGATATGATGAGCTACGGCGAGATCGATGAGATGATGGAGGAAAACACTGTCATTCACGGCTCGAATATGTGGGTTCTTATCATGGCAATATTGATCGCGTCCATCGGTCTTTACTGCGATTCCATGGTAATACTCATAGGCGCGATGCTTATTTCTCCTCTGATGAACGGTATTCTCACTATGGGATATTCCTTGGCAGTTCACGACCTCGGAATGCTGAAGCAGGCGTTTAAAAGATTTGCGACGCAGGTCGTTATAAGTCTTATAGCCTCGACCTTGTTTTTCCTGGTCGTTCGTCCCGATGAGCCTACCGGTGAAATGATCGCCCGTACGAGCCCAACCTTCTGGGACGTGCTTATTGCTCTTTTCGGAGGCGTTGCGGGCATTATCGGAAATACCCGTAAGAAAAAGGGAAACGTGATTCCGGGCGTGGCTATTGCGACCGCGCTTATGCCGCCTCTTTGCACCGTCGGATACGGTATTGCTATGTGGAAGCCTCAGTTTATTGTTGGCGCGTTCTATCTTTTCATTATAAATACGCTTCTTATCGGTCTGTCGGCGTGTATTATAACGAACGTCTTGGGTATTCCCAACCGTGTTGAGCTGGATCCGAAAAGACAGAAGAAGATCAACGGAATCGTTGGCGTTATCACCGTATTCGTTATTGTTCCGAGTATTTTGACGGGTGTATACACGATGTATTCCTCCCACATTGATAACAAGATAAGCTCCTATCTTGAGAATGAGTTTACCTTTACGAATACGCAGCTTGTCCAGAGCAGCGTCGACAAGGATAATAAGGTCATAAGCGTTGCGCTCGTCGGTATGCCCATATCCGATGAGACCGTAGAGGTGCTGAAGGGACAGCTTGCAAGCTATGATCTTGACGATTACACGCTGAATGTGGCGCAGAATACGTTGCTGGATTCGGGAGAGAGCTCGGACAAGATAACGATAGCGGTACAGGAGAACACTATACAGGAGCTTCGGGATTACATAGAATCGCAGAATGCGAGACTTGCGGAGCTGGAGGGCAAGATAGCTTCAACTGCGGATTTTGAAGCCGTGGCGGATAAGGCAGAGGCGGTCTTCGGCAATTATATCGAGGGCTGTGATTGCGGAGTAATATCCGACGACGGCGTGGAGTATTTCATTCTTGCGGGATACGGAAGGACGGAAATGTCTGCCGAGCAGAAAGCGATCATCGAGAATTGGCTCAGGGTCGAGAGCGGAGTGGATAACGTAATGATATGGATATACAGTAAATAATTAAACAACGAGGCGGAAAAGCTTTATCGGCTTTATCGCGAATACAGGCGTCGATGCAAAAGGGTCGCTTCGCGCAGCCCTTTTGCGTTGGCTTTTGAAGGAATAAGACTTGTTTGCTTTTTGCGAATTGTTGGGGAAACGCTCTTGACAAGGTGAAAAAATAGGAGTATAATGATATATATGTTATTTTATGGCATAAAATATTAATAAAGTTTGCACGGGAAAGGAGGAATTGAAATGAAAAACGAGAACAAAAAAGAAAAGAAAGTAGATTATCGTTCGAGACTCACAAAGGATCAGATCTGGACGATACCGAATATTTTGTCGTTCGTGCGATTGGCGCTCATTCCGCTCATCGTTTGGCTGTACGTTGGATTGGAGGATTATAGCGCGGCGTTTATTATGATTTTGGTTTCCTCGCTGACCGATATCGTCGACGGATTTATCGCTCGACGCTTCAATATGATCACGGATTTTGGTAAGATGATCGATCCCGTTGCGGACAAGCTTACACAGCTTGCCATCCTCGTATGTCTGGTAAGCCGTTTTCCTCTTATGCTCCTGCCCGTTTGCGTAATGGTTGTAAAGGAGGTCGTTTCCTTTGTTATCCGTCTTCGCCTTTTCCAGAAATCCGAGGAGGTGCGCGGCGCGGTTTGGCACGGAAAGCTCAATACGGTGATCCTTTACACGGTGATCTGCGCTCACATAGTTTTTCCCAACGCCATTGGCGGCACCCTGCTTTCTACGATCTCGATTCTTTTTTCTGCGGGATTTATGGTGTTTTCCTTTGTTCTGTACACGATCGAATGTGTTCAGTGCTTCGCGAGAGTGAAGCGTGATAAAAAGTCCGAACAGGAAGAATAAACGGAGCTTGATAAAATCAAGCTCCGTTTTTTTCGACATTTATGACGAACGTTTTTGAAAAACCGACATATTATGATAATGAGAACGGCATAGCCGAGAATGATTTCGCTATAGCCGCCTTGAATACATTAAACGGAGGTTTTTTATGAACAACAACTGCTTGTGCTCTATTCTCAACGACAACTGGATCTGGCTTATTATAATCGCGCTTATTCTTATTTGCTGCGGTTGTAACTGACAGTCGGTTTATCCCCCGCGGCGTTCTGCCGCGGGGGATTTTATTTTTAAATTTTTTTATCAAAGGTATTGAGAATTTGAGAAAAATATTATATAATATAAAATGAAGTAGTATGTAAATTTATCAGATAGGAATTTTAATATGGCAACAAACGAAAGAATGAAAAGAATACGTAACTTTTCCATTATCGCTCATATTGACCACGGAAAATCCACCCTGGCGGACAGAATTCTTGAGTCTACGCAGGCGGTTTCCAAGCGCGAGATGGAGGAGCGTATCCTTGATAATATGGATCTTGAAAAGGAAAGAGGCATTACTATCAAGTCGAGAGCGGTAAAGCTTGATTATACTGCGCCCGACGGCGAGCAGTACGTTTTCAACCTTATCGACACTCCGGGCCACGTTGACTTTAACTACGAGG
>CAZMKU010000106.1:0-3893 GCA_964567085.1 uncultured Clostridium sp. | reverse complement strand
GGGTAACGGAAACGCGGGAGGCGACACCGTCACACCCTCTGCTATCAACGAAGACGTCACAAGCTCAAAGAGCACCGTGCTTTCAGATCTCGAAAAAGACAGCAAGGATGCCTGGGATGCATATTTTGACTACGGGGATTTTAACTTTGATTTCGACGTAAACGAGGACGAGCTTTATCTTCAATATGCCGATATGTACTCAAAGAACGCAGAAAAAGCTATGAAGGACGCGATAGCAAAGTCGGCATCTCTGACCGGCGGATATGCCAATTCGTGGTCACAGTCCGCGGGACAGCAGGCGTATCAGGGCGTTATGGATAATCTGGGCGAGGTGGCTCTTGAGATTGAGGACCGCGCATACGACCGAGAATATGACAAGTGGCTGAATGAAAGATCAGGTCTTCTCGAAAAGGCGGAATATGCCGATAGCCGGATAGACTATTACAACACGAAGACGTCAGAGGGACTAAGCTACGTTCAGGGCTTACTCGCCAGCGGTATAACTCCTACGGATGAGGATATAGCGGCCTCGGGTCTTACAACGGAGCAGTTCGCTGAGCTTCAATCAATATATTCCCAAGCGCTAACGGTAGCTGCAGAAGCTGAGGAAGACGGTGCAAGCTTCGGCGAATTTACGGCGACGGAGTTCTGCGATAAGATGTCGGCGCTTTCCGTGATCTACACAGGAGACGGCTATACAGCAGAGGAAAAGAAGCAAGCGTTTACGGATGCTTACGCTCTCCTTGAGGCTACGGGAGGTACTGAGTCGGCAATGACGATATTCGCTCTGTATTTCGAACCCGACGCCTTGAAGGAAATGACAGGTCAAAGAGGGATAAACACGGACACCTTATTCGGCGCCGCAGATGCAACAGCCGCAGTGTATTATGACGGCTTTACAGAAGAAAATGACCCGCACAAGTTTGCGAACGGGATAAATGATACTTTCGTGAGCATTTTGAAAGGAAATACAGATATCGTTGAATCATTGAGCAAAGAGGAAAAGGCAACCTTGAGTGAGTATTGGAAAGCATTCCTTGAGCTACCCTATTCAACTCAGATACGGATGCTGGATGACGCGGGATTTACATCAGACGAAATTGACGATCTTTTTGCCTAATCAAGGAGGGACCTATGTCAAAAATAACAACCTTAAGCGAGCTTCTTGAAAAAAGGAAACAGGACGCCGAGAGCGGCAAGCTTCTCTCACAGACTGACCTTATGATGAGCAAATACGGCGATGGCGTTATGAAAAACCTCTCAGACCGTATTAACGCATTCTATGAAAACAGCAGCCAATTTTACAAGGACAACGCGGGCAGATACTCGAGCAGAAAGAACACGTACGAGGACGCATACGTTTCAGACTCTTCGGATTGGCTTAATTCTACGACCACCCGATACCGGGAGCTGGAGGACGAGAGGGCCGCAATCAAGGCGGAGCTCAAAAAATATCAGGATTATATTGATTTTGATACTCTTAATCAGACCGTCCGCAATATGTACTCGGTTTCGCGAAACAATTCAAAGATAGCCGAGCTTGCAAAGTCCGACAATGACTACTGGAGTCAGTGGGCGGATGAGGATGAGTATAACCAGCAAGCACGATACCTTACGTTAGCGAATTCAAGCCAAGCGTCAGAGGGCTGGGAAAAATATCTTTCGGACCAAAGCGCCGAAACGGCGCCGCAAACACCCGCTTGGCAAGAAGCTATTATTCGAGGATTTTCAACGGCGAACGATAACCCACTCGTTATGGCCATTAACAACGCTAAATACGAATACGACAACAGTGACTACGGGGATTATACAAAGCCTAACGATAGTTGGTCGCAGGAGCAGAAAAATATATTCGGCGCATTGTATTTACAAGATCCTGAAGAAGCAAAGCAGTTCGCTGTTTCAATAAATAGTGAGGAGGGCTGGTTTAAAAGTGGCAACGAGAACTTTTGGACTGCCCTTGGCGCATCGTTCGTTGACGTCGTTCAGGACGTCGGCACAGGCTTTGTAGGCTCGGGCGAAAAAATATTGGACGGTCTCGCTACCGTTGCCCCGTACTTTGCCCAAGGGCAATACTACCAAAATGGCGGAGGATATAATCTTCAAGCCGATCAGATGTTCGAGCAATCAAACCAGGCCGCTAAAGAGTGGTCGAAGGAATTCGTTGAAAAAGACCTTTATGACGAAGCGGAATTAACAAATAAATTTTTAGCCGGGTTCGGGGTTATAACGGATTTAGGAGATATAGCGAACGCTTATAAAAATTCCTATCTCTATTTAGCGGGCGATGAAGAAGCCGGAATTCCATCACAGCTCGAAAAGAATTCTGTTTTCGGCACAAAGACAGACGGACTTATGCAATCGGCAGGACAGCTGCTGGGAACACAAATCTTACAATTAGGAGGCATCCCTTGGTGGATGACAACGGCCGCGACCTCAATCGGCAGCGAATCGGAAAACGCATTACTAAATCATGGCGCAACGTTAGAAGAAGCCGCCTTAAGCGGTATAATATCTGCGGGTGCGGAAATTCTAACAGAAAATATTGCCGGTATTCACTTCAAAGGAAAAACCTTGAACGACGCTCTAACAAAGAAGCTCTCAACCGCTATATCCGACAGACTTACAAGGACCTTAATCAGCTTTGGCGTTGACGTGGTAGGTGAAGGCGGCGAAGAGCTTATCACGGAATTCATAAACGACTTTGGCCGATGGCTCACTTATGAGAACGACGAAGAACTTCTTGAAATACTTTTTTCCGAAGAAGCGCTACAGGCTAAGCTTGACGCCTTCATAGGAGGCGCCGTTCTTGGTGGTGTAGGCGGTCTTGACAGCATAAAAGAGCACATTTCCGAGAACAACGCCGCAAGCAAGCTATATAATGGCAAGCTTGGCAAAACCTACACGGTTAACGGGAAAGAATATCAAACCAATCAAACCAAAGACGATATAAAGGCATTACAGAAAAACCTTCATCAAGATCTTGTCAACGAGTCGTTGGAGATCGATCCTACCAGCGAATATGCGCAAAAGTTGCAAGCCAAGCTTAATAAAGGCAAAAAGCTATCGGGCGGACAAATCAACCGGCTTATAGAGAACAACAACGCTATAATGAGGGAGCAGGATGTTGCCACGATTCAGAAGGCGGCGGCAGAGCGACTCACACAGCTTGGCGAGAGAGGTAACGTTGAAGCAATCGCAAAGGCTCTGACAAAGCAGGTGCAAGGCGAAACCCTGACGAGTGCCGAGGAGCAAGCTATAAGCAACAGCAAGTACGGTCAGCGTGTCGCTAACGAGCTTAACCCCGATAATATCAAGTCAGGCGGGTACACCTCGGCTTGGGCGGAAAAAATCGGCACGGATAGCATCAACGCTGCGGAGTACAACCGTCGTTCCTCGGCGGACCCCGATGCTGCCGCCAATTCCCCTTCCCTTGCCTCGCAGGGCTCGTCACAGCAGGCGGGAGGCTCGTCCGCAACCGAGAACGTGTCGGCAAAAGAAAGCTCGTCCGAAGCGATTTTCGAGGCATCTGAGCCCAAGACGCTTGAGGAGGCTTCGAAGAAGTACGGGGCGCAGGCGGGGGCTATGATCCACACGTACCGAGAGGGCCAGGATATTGTAAAATATGACAAGGCTTATTCTATTGCTTACGAGATCGGCAAAGCGGGCGGCTCGCTTGACTACGTGATGAATAAAAGCCCCACGACATCTTATCTTACCAAAGCTCAGCGAGAGCTGGCATACGAGGCGGGCAAGGCCGCGAGGGATAACAACGCCAACACAAAATCTTCGGAAAAGGTATTGAAAAACGACACCGAGAGTGATATAATTAACAGTGATAAGGAGAGTGCTGAAAATGAAAAAGACAGCATACGTATACGCGACGGCGGCGA
>CAZMKU010000105.1:0-4138 GCA_964567085.1 uncultured Clostridium sp. | reverse complement strand
GGAGCTGCTGCGGATACGCCAAATTCTTCTTCAACTGCCTTTACGAGCTCTGCGAGTTCGAGAAGTGTGAGGGACTTAACCTCTTCAACAATATTCATAATCTTTTCGGATGCCATTTTTAATTACCTCCTGAAATCTGTGGTTTTAATAGTTTATTTTTTTGTTTTGTGTTTTACAGCCGATTATTCAGCTGCTGCTTCTGTTGCTGCTTCTGCCTCGGGTGCTGCTTCGCCGTCTTTGTCGATAATAGCCTGGAGAGCATAAGCAAGGTTGTAAACAGGAGACTTGATAGAGCCGAGGAACTTCGCGATGAGAACTTCCTTCGAAGGAATGGAAGCAAGGTTCTCAACACCTGCAACGTCTATAACTTCTCCATCGATATATCCTGCGAGAATCTTGAAGGAATCGATCTTGTCAGCGTATTCCTTGATGATCTTTGCAGGAGCAACCGGGTCATTTGCGCTAATTGCGATAGCTGTCATTCCGTTGAGGTACTGCTTCATGTCGCTGTATCCGCACATGTCGCAAGCTCTGCCTGTAAGTGTGTTCTTCATAACAACGTACTTAACGCCTGCTTCACGAAGAGCCTTACGGAGTGCTGTGTCCTTTTCAACGGTGATACCCTGGTAATTAACGACTACGCCCGATGCACTAGCTTTGATGAGTTCTGCGAGGTCAGCAACGACCTGCTGCTTCTGTTCAAGTATTGCATTACTTGGCATGTGTTTCACCTCCCGTAGTGAATGACTAAAATAAAAAATCTTTCTTTTTCCCGAACACAAGTACACCGAGATAAAGAAAGACACAAAAATAATATCAATATTAGCTTTTGGTTTTCTCCTCGGCAGGGTGGCTTGCGCTTTTACGGGAACCTGCTGTCTTTGGATAAAGGTGTTTTTCACACCTACCCGAGAATTATATCATAACAATTTCGTTTTGTCAATACCTTTTTTAAAAAAACAATAAAAAAAGTATAAAAAGTTTGCAAAGCAACAAAAAACCGCGCTCAAAGCGCGGTTTTTGCGGATATGTAAACGTAATTACTGCTTAATTGCGGCAGCCATGGCGTTTGCCATTTCCTGCGCCTGAGCCTTTACTCGATCTTCCTCGTACTGTTCAACCTGCGCCATAATAACACCCTTGAAGGCATCTGCGTTCTTGATGCCCTTGAAGCTGAATGTGCCTGCGGCGGTGTTGATAGTGATGTTGCCGTAGTTGAAGATTTTGCCGCCGAGGGTAGAGGATGTGGAAACGTTCTGGATCTTATTGAGAGGCGCGTCGAGCGACTTCGAATCTAAAACGCCAACCTTTCCTACTACTCTCTTGTTTGTTACCGCAAGCTCAATATTGCAGAATTTCACGGTTGCGATGATTGCCTTAATGAGCGGAATTAAAAGAAGCCAGCAAAACAAGATACCGATTACCCATGTGAAAATGAGGCTGAGGGGGCTTAATTGCGCTTTCTTTACGATCGTCTCGTTGCGATTGAGATTTTTTTCGACATACTTTCCCATGTCAAATTCCTCCGTTTTTTAATGAAAATTATATAATATCCCAAATTGGGATATCATCATTATACCATATTGGTATAATGATGTCAAGGGGGTGTTTAAAAAAATGTCGAATAAAGTTTTCAGATTAAAGGAATTGAGAGAAAAGAAGGGAATATCGCAATTAAAGCTGGCGATGGATCTTAATATGAACCAAAATTCCATAAGCAGGTATGAAAATTGCCAAAGAGAGGCGGATTATCGGACGCTTATTATGTTTGCGGATTATTTCGACGTGTCGATCGATTATCTTCTCGGACGCGAATCTGATGTTGGAAATAAAAAATAAATAATGCGACTCGATGAATACGAGTCGCATTATTTATTTTAGTCCATTTTATTATTTTTTATGATATTTTCCGCCATTCTGACGAGTCTTTCCTTGAGCCAGAGGGGTTCGACGATCTTGACGTCGGATTTCAGCGTCATAAACGCGCCGAGGAACTGCTCGATGTTGTGGAATTCGCAGATATATTTGTTTCTTGATTCCTTTGATATGATAAAGCCCTTGAAGGAAAGCACCGAAAGCTTGTCGGGGATCTCGACCGTTGCGGTGTAGGGGATCTGCATCTGTATGTACATGTTATCCGCGGCCATTTCCGCGCCCGTTATATTGTCCGCGAGCTCGGAGAGGGAATCGTCGTTATCCGAGGAAACAACGAAGGGCAGAGAATATTGCTCGGTGTAGTAAAAACCCTTGTGCTCCGCGCTGTATTCCACGGGCGCGCCAAGCTTATTTTTGAGATAGTCAACGTCTCTTTGCGCCTGACGGTGAGAAATGCCGAAGCGCTCGGATAAGCGCATAGCGTTGGGGTAGTACATATTCAATATTTTCTTGTGAAGCCACTGTATTCTTGTTCCTTGGGGCGTTCCCTGGGGTGTTCTCATGGTTTTTCTTTCCTTTATATTATATTAGTGGTTGAATTAAGGCTCAAGGAGCTTGGATGCGGAGCAGCTTGCCATTGTGGCGAGCAGAATTGCGGTTGCGATGTTCAGCGCTGTAAAGTCGGAATTGAGCAAGATCTCGAAGATAACCGATACTCCCGCACAGAGCGAAAGAGCTGTGGAGATTCCCGACAGAGCGGTGAGAAGCTTTTCTCGGGGGGCGTCCGTGTAAAGTCGTAGCTCGGTGATATAGTAGAGCGCGAACGCGATAAAGGCGAACTCGTAAAGAAGCTTGTGGGGACTGTTGAGGGCTTGTGTGTGATCGAAATATGATGCCGTTGCGATTATTATCGCCGTGAGGACGACCGCGATGCCTGTCAGAATTATCGCGCCGCTACCAACCTTACGCGAGAAAAATGCAACGATCACAAAATGCGCTATCGAAATAAGCAATCCCACAATAATGATAGGGAAGAGACTGATAGAGGCGTTGCTTGAAAGCTTGATCGCCATATAGCCGGGGGTAGACGTTAAAATGAAGCTTGTAAGATAAAAGGCAAGGGAGCAGATAAGGATAATGCCGATCGCGCGCCTGTCGGGAACGTGGCATTTCTCGTCTGCGGTGCGCTTTTCTGCGGTTACCGCTGCCGCTACCGAGATGGCAAGCGTAAGCGCGAGCAGAATATAGAATACGTACGGCAGGACGGAGCGGTTGAAGTATCCTGCCTCATTGTCGAATGCGTATCCGAACGCGAAGGCGCACGTGACCGCGCATATCAGCGCCAGGATCGGCGCGGACAGCTTGAGGATTTTGTGTAATTTATTTTTTGACATATTGTTTGTCCTTTTAAAGCATAGTACTTAATATATATTATAGGGT
Organism: uncultured Clostridium sp.; assembly: GCA_964567085.1. Lineage (GTDB taxonomy): Bacteria > Bacillota > Clostridia > Oscillospirales > CAG-272 > SVTX01. The sequence continues at coordinate 823 of CAZMKU010000105.1, read as the reverse complement.
ATAATTGTGAACAAAAATAAAACAAAATAAAAAATATTAAGAAAAAATCCCCAAAAATTTTGCATTTTTAAGAAAAATGGGCAAAATGCCCCCGAAGGCGCGGGTGCAAGGTTCTGAAAACAGGCTCGATCAGTGCGGAAATTGGCGATTTTTTATGCAATATACACAAAAACACGGTACAAAAAACGGCGAAATTTCTACGAAAGCGAGCTCAACTTCGTATTGACAAAACAGGAAAAATAGTGTATAATTGTAGAGCTTGATATGCGTTGAAGCGAGAGGTTGCTTCTGTCGGGACGCTGACGGAAGGTAATTTTCGCAGAGTATGTCCGTATGAATCGGGCGACAAAGCCTTTCATACACACACCTTGCAACATGCGGCATAGTGGTGCATTGTGTTTCACACTTATGGGTTAACTATGGATTTTTGTTCGTTTATGCTGAGGCGGGCAAGGTCCGTATTTTAATGTCAGGGAAAAGAAACACACGGCACGGTGTACGAAAGAACGCCACTTTTACGGCACACGCAAAACCTTCATTTATTATATACGCGTGTGCGAAGACTTGAAAGGAGGCACAATCCATGGCAGTTAAGGAGAAGATCAGAGTTCGTCTTAAGAGCTACGACCACACTCTCATCGACACGGCAGCAGAAAAGATCGTTACAGTCGTTAAGGCTAACGGTTCCGAGGTATCGGGTCCTATTCCGCTTCCCACGGAGAGAGAGATCGTTACTATTCTTCGTGCAGTTCATAAGTATAAGGACAGCAGAGAACAGTTCGAAATGAGAACTCACAAGAGACTCATCGACGTAATTAAGCCC
>CAZMKU010000104.1:0-4177 GCA_964567085.1 uncultured Clostridium sp. | reverse complement strand
GAGTCAACCATCATATAGATAGGGTTGTCTGTGCCGAGGTTGGGTTTAAGGTCTGCCGAAACCTTGTCTGTGCAGTCGCCCCACGTTTTGATTACGTGACGGGACTTCTCCTCACGGCTCATAAGACCTCTCTCATAGTTGCGGGTAATTCTGTCGATTGCTGCCTCTGCCTCTGCAAGATATTCCTTCTTCTCAGCGGGGATTTTAGCATCGACAACCGCTACTGTGATACCGCTCTTTGTGGAATATTTGTAGCCCTGTGCCTTTACAACGTCAAGCACATCAGCGGTGATAGAGGTGCCGTGAACTCTGATACATCTGTCGATGATGTTACCGAGTGTCTTCTTATTTACAAGGAAGTCTACTTCCAAAGCAAATTCGTTATCGGGATTGGAACGGTCAACAAAGCCCAAATCCTGCGGGATAGGTCTGTTGAAGATTACCTTACCGATTGTCGTTTCAATAATCTTGGAGCGCTTCTCGCCGTTGACTTCTTTCTCCATACGGATTTTAACCTTGGCGTGCAAGCCGATTACGCCTTCTTCGTAAGCCATAATTGCTTCGTCAACGCTCTTGAACGCCTTGCCCTCACCGATTTCTCCGTCCTTGGTCATTGTAAGGTAGTAAGAACCGAGAACCATATCCTGTGTCGGAACAACAACGGGCTTTCCGTCTGAAGGTTTGAGAAGGTTGTTTGCAGCGAGCATCAAAAATCTTGCCTCAGCCTGCGCCTCAGCAGAAAGCGGTACGTGAACAGCCATCTGGTCACCGTCGAAGTCAGCGTTGAACGCTGTACATACGAGGGGGTGAAGTTTGATAGCGCGTCCCTCAACGAGAACGGGCTCAAACGCCTGAATACCGAGTCTGTGAAGTGTAGGAGCACGGTTGAGAAGAACGGGGTGGTCCTTGATTACATTTTCAAGAGCATCCCAAACCTCATCTCTTGCTCTGTCCACCATTTTGCGTGCGCCCTTGATATTGTTGATAACCTTCGTATCAACAAGTCTTTTAAGAACGAAGGGCTTGAAAAGCTCAAGTGCCATTTCCTTAGGAAGACCGCACTGATACATTTTAAGCTCAGGACCTACAACGATAACGGAACGTCCGGAGTAGTCAACACGCTTACCAAGCAGGTTCTGACGGAAACGTCCCTGCTTACCTTTAAGCATATCGGAAAGTGATTTAAGCGCTCTGTTCGAAGGGCCTGTTACAGCTCTGCCGTGACGGCCGTTGTCGATAAGTGCGTCAACAGCTTCCTGAAGCATACGCTTTTCATTCCTGATAATGATATCGGGAGCGTCAAGCTCAAGCATTCTCTTAAGACGGTTGTTTCTGTTGATAACACGTCTGTAAAGGTCATTGAGGTCGCTTGTTGCGTATCTGCCGCCGTCGAGCATAACCATAGGACGCAATTCGGGTGGAATTACGGGAACAACGTCAAGCACCATCCATTCAGGCTTGTTGCCCGAAAGTCTGAATGACTCAATAATCTCAAGCCTTTTGAGAAGCTTCATACGCTTCTGTCCCGATGCGAGTCCGTCAAGCTCATCCTTAAGCTCGTCAGAAACAACCTCTAAGTTGTTCTTCCACTCGGTTTCATCGACACAGTTTGCGCAAAGCTCGCAATTTTTGCAGTCAAAGCTTTTGCAGTCAGCGCACTGCTCTCTCTGCTGTCTGTCAAAATTAAGCTTGCTCTGTCTTTCAAGCTTCTGTCTGAAAAGGTCATAGCGGTCACAGCTGTATTCTTCAAGAAGAACCTTGATAGACTCAGCACCCATTCCCGCTTTGAAATCGTCGCCGTATTTTTCTCTGGCGTCAATATATTCCTTTTCGGTAAGGAGCTGTTTTTTCTCAAGCTCCGTATTTCCGGGATCGGTTACAATATATTTTGTGAAATAAAGGATTTCCTCAAGGCGCTTCTGTGAAACCTCAAGCACCTGTCCGATTCTTGAAGGTGTGCCCTTGAAGTACCAGATGTGGGAAACGGGAGCAGCAAGCTCGATATGTCCCATTCTTTCACGTCTTACCTTTGCGCGCGTTACTTCAACGCCGCAGCGGTCGCAGACCTTGCCCTTGAAGCGGATTTTCTTAAACTTTCCGCAGTGGCATTCCCAGTCCTTTGTGGGTCCGAAAATCTTTTCGCAGAAAAGACCGTCTTTTTCGGGTTTCTGTGTTCTGTAATTTATGGTTTCGGGTCTTTCAACAACGCCGTAGCTCCAACTTCTGATTTGCTCAGGCGATGCAAGACCGATTTTTATGGATTCAAATGTGTTAAATTCCATTAAGAATAAGCCCCCTTGTGTATTTTGCATCCGGCACAGATTCTTTCAGATGTGCCGGATATTCTGTTTGTTAGTGATGATTATGACCTTGCTTTTTTAAGGGGTTTGTCTTTAAAAGCTGTCATCCTCATCGTCGTACATTTCATCGCCGTCATCGACGTCGTCATCAAGAGCTTCGCTGTCTTCATCCTCGTCATAATCCTCAAAATAGCTGTCTTCAAGCTCTTCCTCAACAATTACGTCTTCCATATCGGAATCGTCATAATCGGAAGGATGAGGAATGATATTGTCATCGTCGTCAAAGTTCTGCTTAAGGTCGATTTCTTCGTTGTTTGCGTCATATACTCTTACATCGAGAGCAAGCGACTGCAATTCCTTAACAAGAACCTTGAAGGATTCGGGAACGCCGGGTTTAGGAACGTTCTGACCCTTGACAATTGCCTCATAGGTAAGCACACGGCCGTTTGTATCGTCAGACTTAACGGTAAGGATTTCCTGCAAGGTGTAAGCTGCGCCGTAAGCCTCGAGCGCCCAAACTTCCATCTCACCGAAACGCTGACCGCCGAACTGAGCCTTACCTCCGAGAGGCTGCTGTGTTACAAGCGAGTAAGGACCGACAGAACGTGCGTGAATCTTATCATCAACAAGGTGATGCAGCTTGAGATAGTACATATATCCGACGGTTACGGGATTATCAAAGGGTTCACCCGTTCTTCCGTCATAAAGCTTAAACTTACCTGTTTCGTTGAATTTTACACCGTGGAAAAGTGCGTCGGGGTCGTTATCGCTTTCGAGCTTTTCACCTGCCGCCTTGAGCCAATCTCTGATATCGCCTTCGTGAGCGCCGTCAAATACAGGTGTCATAATGTGATACCCGAGAGCCTTTGCAGCCATACCAAGGTGAACCTCAAGTACCTGACCGATGTTCATACGGGAAGGTACGCCGAGAGGGTTAAGAACGATATCAAGAGGTGTACCGTCTTCAAGGAATGGCATATCCTCTTGAGGAAGAATTCTCGAAACAACACCCTTGTTACCGTGACGGCCCGCCATCTTATCGCCGACAGAAATCTTACGCTTCTGAGCAATATAGCATCTTACCAGCATATTTACGCCGGGTCCCAATTCGTCGCAGTTTTCTCTTGTAAATATCTTTACATCAACAATTACACCCGATTCGCCGTGAGGAACCTTAAGCGAATTGTCCCTTACTTCTCTTGCCTTTTCGCCGAAAATAGCTCTTAAAAGTCTTTCTTCGGCAGTAAGCTCGGTTTCACCCTTGGGTGTTACCTTACCAACAAGAATATCCCCGGAGCGTACCTCGGCACCGATACGGATAATACCGTTTTCGTCAAGATCCTTCAAAGCGTCTTCGCCGACATTGGGGATATCTCTTGTGATTTCCTCAGCGCCAAGCTTTGTATCTCTTGCCTCAATTTCGTATTCTTCAATATGAATTGAGGTAAATGTGTCTTCCTTAACAACCTTTTCGTTAAGCAGAACAGCGTCCTCGTAGTTATAGCCTTCCCATGTCATAAAGCCGACAAGGGCGTTCTTACCGAGCGAAATTTCGCCGCCTGATGTTGCGGGTCCGTCTGCAAGCACCTGACCGACTTCAACAGTCTCGCCCTTTTCGACGATAGGTCTCTGGTTTACGCAGGTACCCTGGTTACTTCTCTTGAATTTTGTGAGCTTGTAGATGTGCTCAACATGATTTTCATCCTTGATTACAACCTCGTCGGCATTAACGCTTTCAACAACACCGCTGTGCTTTGAAACAACGCACACTCCTGAGTCAACGGCAGCCTTGTATTCCATACCCGTGCCGACATAGGGGCGCTCTGTCTTGAGAAGCGGAACAGCCTGCTTCTGCATGTTTGAGCCCATGAGCGCAC
>CAZMKU010000103.1:2514-4225 GCA_964567085.1 uncultured Clostridium sp. | reverse complement strand
ATCACGACAGACTTCTGGGGCTTCGCGTGGGTTATTTTCTGTGTCTCGGCTTCGTTGATCTTTTTGACGAATATATGATAAAGAATTTTCCGAAGGACTTGCGTGATAATGCCTGCGCTATCACTTGCTTTGGCGGAGATATGAACCCCGACAAGCACCGCGGAATTGATAAAATGATAATCAAAATTGTGCGCGCGGATATTTTGGGCGGCGGTGATAACGGTCAGCCGAGAGACGATATTTCGCTGCCGACAATAAATGAGAATAATATAAGTCAGCTGGCAGAGATTATAAAGAGTAAAAGTTAAAAAAGGCGGGATTCCCGCCTTTTTGTATTTGAATTTTGTGGTAGAACTGTCGATAAAATATGATTTTTCAGGTTTACGGCGGCAGCAAGCCACCGCCCTACGATGACTTTATTTCAGTTCAAATATTCAATGTTTTCCTTATGCGACATAGGATAAGCCAATATCGAATCATTTTCAAGATAGTCATTGTGTAATCTTACCGAATGAATCTGTCGGCAGGTGTAGGTCGTAAAATAGTAGATAAGATCTTCGGTATCCATGCACGAGGTGTATAGTGTGCGGAGCCGTCTTTCGTCAGCGCGGAAAAGTCCGTCGGGTTGGTTGACTGTGCCGAAAATATGGAATATGCGGGAGATCGCGCCCTCCTTATTATCGGCGGGCAGAGTATATTTCAGGGCGTGCTCGGCGCGGATAAACCGCGACGAAGAAGATAAGTCGCCCAGCATCGGATCGCCGTATTTGTCAAGCACGAAGCATTGGGTAGGGAAGTCGGGCGCGTTCGCGAGGACACCGTGTGGGTTGTCGTATATTTTGAGTCCGTCCTCGCGCGACTCGATAACGAAGGATTCTTTGCCGTCGCCCACGAGCCAATGTAGCTCTGTTGACGGAAGCTCGCTCGTAAAGCTGTCGGGTGTGATATTGACGGTCTTTAAGGCCTCTCTTGCTGAACTTGCGCTATCGAAATTGCACAGAAGCCACGGGATAAGCTCGAACGAAGCGAGATTTTTGCAGTTTGGCTTTTTGTTGTGGTAAACCGTAAGCTCGGGGAAGCGGAGTGCTGTGGCACACAAGCCTTTTTCGTTCATTCCGTCGTAGTAGAGAGGTGTTCCGTCCTTAATATGAGCCGCGCCGATAATGGCGAGGTGGTCGGTGCATTTTCCTTCGTGTATAAAGGAAAATGGGAGCTTGCGGGGAGAGATGACGACGTTTTCGTCAAAGGATTCTTCAACGTCAAGCGTCCTGCCGAAAAGATGATATTTTGCGGTATCGTTAATTGCGGTGCACATATTTTCTCCTTTGCGTTTTTTATTATTGTTGGGCAAAGGAGAGGGGGGATATTCTTCATTACAAGAATTTTTAAGAAGCAAAAATCGTTTAAAAGATTGAAAAAAAGTATTGACAAATAGGCTTACCTGTGCTATAATATTTCGGTAAGCCAAATTTGACCCGCTAGCTCAGATGGTAGAGCACTTGACTTTTAATCAAGGGGTCCGGAGTTCGAGTCTCCGGCGGGTCACCAAAAAGGAAGAGAGTCATTTATGGCTCTCTTCCTTTTTGCTCTCCCAATCTCACGACTCGGACTCCCGAAAGCTCGCAGAGCTTTTATGCTTGGCAATTCGATTACTTTGATATGAGATATTCATTGTTGCCAAGCTAAGTTCTGAGTCTCCGGCGGGTCACCA
>CAZMKU010000103.1:0-2414 GCA_964567085.1 uncultured Clostridium sp. | reverse complement strand
AAAAAGAAAGAGGGTCGCAGAGTGACCCTCTTTCTTTTTTCGCTTATTCGTTATGACTTGAACTCCCGCAAACTCGTAGAGTTTGCATGTTTTGCCCTTATTGGACTTGAAGTTTGCCGTCAAGCCGAGCAAGAGATGTCGAGTGTAGACATCTCTGCGAGAGTGAGAATGCTTGCATTCTCACAGTTCGACACATTTATTGTTGCGGAAGCAACGTGTCGAACTTGAGTTCTGAGTCTCCGGCGGGTCACCAAAAAAGAAAGAGGGTCGCAGAGTGACCCTCTTTCTTTTTTCGCTTATTCGTTATGTTTTGAACTCCTGCAATTTCGTAGAAATTGCATACTTTGCGGTTTGATTATTTAGATTAGGTTATGCTCTGGCGCAAAGCCGAGCAAGAGTGTTCAAGCGCCGTCAGATATTATTTTTTAAAAATGTAGGGCGGGGGCTTGCTCCCGCCGTTTATTTGTGTTTTATGCGGTCAGTCGAGGACGTAGCGAAGCGGCGTGAGCGTAATAATGACATCACGGCGTGATGTCAGAACGCGAACGTACCTGAGTCGAAGCGAGACGTCCCCCATACAAGTGTGCTTCGCACTCTGCACTTTTACGTGCTTTCGTTTTCTTCCGAATATTCCTTTATCCCTTGCATTCTGCCAATTTCACGGAAGCCGTCAAGCTCGCCGCGGCAGATCGCGCCGAAAATGCGGTAACGAAGTCCGCGGTTTTCGCGTTCAAGTGTGCGGAGAAGCTGTTTCATTTCCTCGCGCTCGGTGTTTTTGTCGGCAGGGCACTTGGATTCAACCACGGGCAGGGAATTCTTTTTCGTGAATTCCACGACCTCCTTCTCGGGCATATAAAGCATGGGGCGAATGAGCTTTATGCCAACTCTCGAGAGGTAAGTCACGGGGGAAAAGCACCCGAGTCTGCCCTCGAAAAACAGATTGAGCATAAAGGTTTCAACGACGTCATCAAAGTGATGACCGAGCGCTACGCTCGTGCATCCAAGCTCCTTTGCGGCATTGTGAAGCGCGCCGCGGCGCATTTTAGCGCAGAGAGAGCAGGGGTTTGACTCCTTTCTCACGTCGAAAATGATTTTTGCAATTTCCGTGGGGACAATATAATAGGGAACGTCAAGCTCCTCGCAAAGCGCCTTGACAGCCGAAAAATCCATACCGCCCTCAAAGCCCATATCAATGGTAATAGCTACAAGCTCAAACCTTTTGGGGTAAAAGCGGCGAAGGTGCGCAAGCGAGCAGAGAAGCGCCAAGGAGTCCTTGCCGCCCGAGATGCCCACGGCGATCTTGTCGCCCTCTTCTATCATATTGTAATCGTCAACTCCGCGTCTCGTGTAGCTGAGTATTCGTTTCATGTGTTCCATAAAATGTCCTTATTTATCTTGAAAAAATTCTGCAAAAGAGCAGGTGTCGTATATCGCTTTTGCATCTTTGCTTTGTATATTGTTTATATAATCTTCCGCTGTGTCTGCCAAAAACAGAGGCCGCGTAATTCTCATGCCCGACGCGCCGCCCTTGATAGCCTCCGTCAGCACCATTGAGGGCTCTGCCTTGGGGTGAGCGCAGACGAAGATCTGTCGCTTCGGCTCGAGGTTATTTTCCCGCAGAGCGACCATTAAGTCCTCAAGTCTGTCGGGACGCCACACGGTCAAAAGCTTTCCGCCGTGCTTGAGCAGTCGCTTGGCGCACGCGCAAAAATCGTTTATCTCTCCGTATACCTCGTGCCGCGCGATGTATTTTTCGTCATAGGCGTTTCGCTTGCCCGCGCCGTCCTTCATATAAGGCGGATTGGCGCAAACCACGTCAACCTCTTGCCCCAAGTCTTGCGCCTTTACGTCGCGAATATCCGCGCATATGGGAGTTATGACGTCAGAAAAGCCGTTTTGCTCGGCGTTGAGCGAGATGAGGTCGGCAAAGCTTTCCTGAATTTCAACGGCGTATATTTTGGAAAATCGCTGTTTTTCGGCGCAAAGCAGAGGAATGATCCCCGTACCGCTTCCGAGGTCTGCCATGACCCTTCCGCTCGCATTATACGGAAGCGTCGAAGTAAACGCCGCGAGAAGATACGCGTCCGAGCCGAAGGTCAGTCCGTTTTTGTTCTGCGTTAAGGTCAGCCCCGCGTTTATTTTTATCGTTATCTGATTATTATCCATATCAATCCTTGAATTTTCATAATAAAACTAATGCCGGGCGCTTCCGTGGAAGAACCCGGCAATTAGCTCGTGGATGCTCGAAGCATTAAGCCTGAACGGGAGCACCTACAGGGCATGTATCTGCGCATGTGCCGCAGTCGATGCAAAGGTCAGCGTTGATCTCGTACTTGCCGTCACCCTCAGTGATAGCCTCAACGGGACACTCAGCAGCGCAAGCGCCGCAAGCGATGCAATCATCAGTAATCTTG
>CAZMKU010000102.1:0-4341 GCA_964567085.1 uncultured Clostridium sp. | reverse complement strand
GACCTGCGCAGAGGTCAACGAAATCACCCTGACGGTAGAAGCTGATAACCGCATCATCGGGAAGCTCCTCGATAAGCTGAACCTTATAGGGCTCATCCTTTTCCTGCATAAGCGCGATAGCCTCGGATCTGGGAAGCTCAAATCTTTCGATCTTGAGATTTTCCTTGACGATCTTCTTCATTTCGGCTTCAAGCGCCTTGAGAATTTCGGGCGTGAAGGCTACGTCGCTGTCGAAGTCATAGTAGAAGCCGTTTTCGATAGCGGGACCTATCGTGAGCTTTGTCGCAGGATAAAGTCTCTTTACCGCCTGCGCGAGAATATGAGAGGCGGTATGTCTGAATACATGCGCGCCCTCCTTGTCGGCAAACGTGAGAAGCTTCACGTCTGCATCGGCGGATATAAGGTGTGTAAGCCCTACGACCTCGCCGTTTACAGAAGCTGCAAGCACGCTTCTCTCTACCATTCCGAGCGCTTCACGTGCGGCGTCGTAAACCGTTACGGGCGCGTCGGACTCGTAAATTACAGAATCAAAATTGATCTTCATGTCAATCACCATTCCTTTTTTATATGTTGTATTTTTATTATTTTTCAAAAAATAAACCCCGAACACAAAACTGTGTTCGGGGTGCAATATGCACGGTTCCACCCGAGCTTTTAACTCAAATCAATATTGAATTTTGCCGCAAAAGTGGTACTCATACCATCATGCTCAAAACTCTCACCAACCGTTTTCTCTCTGTAAAGCATTCAAATGATATAAGCGTGTCTTTTGTGTTTCTGAATTGATCTTAATCCTTGCGGTTATATTCCGAGCGGGGATTTACGAATTTTCTCCAATCAAGATCTCCGCGGTCAAGCGCCATAACGATAACCTCCGCGGTCGCGATATTGGTCGCTACGGGAACGTTATATCTGTCGCACATAAGGAGAAGCTCGCGCTCTACTCTGTCGTGCTCTGTGATCTCATCCGAGGAGCGTGTGTCTCTGAAATAAAGAAGAACATCTATTTCATTATACGCGATTCTCGATGCGATCTGCTGCTCACCGCCCTGACTTCCTGCAAGTAATTTTTCAATCTTAAGTCCTGTAGCCTCGGAAATAACCTTGGCTGTAATATTTGTAGCGCAGATATTATGCTTGCTGAGTATTCCGCAATAAGCAATACAAAACTGCGTGATCAATTCCTTTTTTAAATCGTGGGCAATAATAGCTATTTCCATTTTCATATCCTCCGTCTGCGAGAATTTGTCATAGAACTGTAGACGGAAAATGAATATAATTCAGATTACCGTACTACTTGAGGAAATTATAACACATTAGAGTTATTTTGTCAATATATCTACATTATTTTTAATTAGAATTTATTTTTTGTTAATAATAAGTCTATCTTTTCTCTGTAGAATATTGTATAATAATACTGTCAAAATATTTTTCGCCTGAATTGGCAGAACGGAGATTTAAAATGATTAACGAATCCATTAAGCGCATAGGTGAATTCGACCCCGAGATCGCGGAGGCTATAAACTCCGAGCTTAACCGTCAGACACACGGCATCGAGCTTATCGCATCCGAGAACTTTGTTTCAGAGCCCGTGCTTTTAGCTGCAGGCAGCATTATGACGAACAAGTATGCAGAGGGCTACTCGGGAAAACGCTATTACGGCGGTTGTCAATGTGTTGACATAGCCGAGGATATCGCTATCGAGCGCGCAAAGAAGCTTTTCGGCTGTAATTACGCCAACGTTCAGCCCCATTCGGGCTCGCAGGCAAATACTGCAGTCTACGTAGCGCTCCTCAAGGCAGGCGACACGGTTATGGGTATGAACTTGGCGCACGGCGGACACCTGACACACGGAAGCCCCGTTAATTTCTCGGGACTTTACTACAACTTCGTTCCCTACGGCATTGACGATGACACTCACAGAATAGACTACGAAAAGCTCGAGGAACAGGTGAAGGAGGTTCACCCCAAGCTCATCGTTGCGGGCGCATCCGCTTATCCTCGCGTTATCGACTTTGAGAGAATGGCGAAGATCGCTCACGAAAACGGCGCTTATCTTATGGTAGATATGGCTCACATCGCAGGTCTGGTTGCCGCGGGCGAGCATCCCTCCCCCATCCCTTACGCAGACGTAGTTACAACTACTACTCACAAGACTCTCCGCGGTCCTCGCGGCGGTCTTATCCTTTGCAACGACGAGGAGATCGCAAAGAAGATAAACAAAGCGATATTCCCAGGTATTCAGGGCGGCCCTCTTATGCACATTATAGCGGCAAAGGCTATTTGCTTTGGAGAGGCGCTCACGCCCGAGTTCAAGGCTTATCAGCACAAGGTAGTCGAGAATGCAAACGCACTTGCAGAAGCGCTTCTCGAAGAAGGCTTCGATCTCGTTTCGGGCGGCACGGACAATCACCTTATGCTCGTTGACCTCCGTCCTATGAACATCACGGGTAAGGAATTCGAAAGACGTCTGGACGAGGTGCATATCACCGTTAACAAGAACGCTATCCCCGGCGATCCCCAGAAGCCCTCTATCACCTCGGGAATCCGCGTAGGCACTCCCGCAGTTACGACACGCGGCTTCGGTGTCGAGGAAATGAAAATTCTCGCGAAGCTCTTTAAGCTCGTAGCGACCGACTTTGATTCCTGCGCGGACTACGTTCGCGCAGAGGTTGCGAGGCTCTGTGAGAGGTTCCCTCTTTACAACTAATACTAATTAAAGCAGGCGGTCCATTCGACCGCCTGCTTTTTATGCTGTTTCAGTATAATACTGTGCTTGCGCGTGCCAAAGCTCGTAATACTTTCCGTCCTCATCGGCAACGAGCGAGGCGTGAGTTCCTTGCTGAATGACCGTGCCCTCGTGGAATACGACGATCTCGTCGCAGAACTTACAGGAGGACAGACGGTGGGAGATATAGATTGCGGTTTTGTCACCCGCGATTTCGTCAAACTTTCCATAGATCTCGGCTTCTGCGATAGGATCGAGAGCTGCCGTAGGCTCGTCGAGGATAATGAACGGTGCATCCTTGTAGAGCGCACGGGCAATGGCGATCTTTTGAGCTTCACCGCCCGAAACGTCAACGCCGTTTTTTGTATCATAATCCTTGTAGAGGTAAGTTTCCGTACCGTTCTTCATTTCGGCAAGTCTATCGGAGAAGCCTGCCTTTTCAAGGCACTCTATGACAAGCTCTTTGTCGTAATCAATTCTGCCCGCAACGTTCTCTCCGAGCTTCAAGTTGAGAAGCTTGAAATCTTGGAAAACGACCGAGAAAATATCCATATATTCACGGTAGCTGTATTTGCGAATATCAATGCCGTTGAGCAAGATTTCGCCCTCGGTAGGATCGTAGAGTCTGCAAAGCAGTTTGATGAAGGTGGTTTTACCCGAACCGTTCATACCGACAACCGCAAGGCGTTTACCGACCTTGAATTTCATATTCACGCCACGAAGCGCCCAAGTTTCGCTTCCCGGGTACTTGAAGGATACGTTTCGGAACTCAACCTCATAATCACGGTCACGGCGCTTTTCAACGGTAAGACTTCCTTGATACATATTGTTGGGAATATCGAGATATTCAAAGGTAAGCTCAAGAAACGGAGTGTTGTTGCACATAAGACCGATAGTAGATACGAGGTTTGACATACCGCCTGATACCTTAGTGATGGATGCAACGTACTGTGTTACCGATCCAAGACCAAATGCACCTGCCAATGCTTTGAGGCAAACGAAAGCATAAACAACACCTGTAAAGATAACGGACACGGCTGCGGAGGCTGCTTCGTACAATCCCATAGCCCCCCAAGCAAAGTGTGCGAACAGACCGTTAGAGCCGAAGGTATCTTCTTTGTTTCGATTATATCTGTCGCAGATCTTATCTTGACGATACATTCTGACATCTGTTGCAAGGTCGCTGTAATAGCCGAGCCAACCGAAAAAACCAAACAAACGGTTTCCGAGGTTGTGGTCATCGGCATGCTTTGCATAATAGCTACCTGCCTTGTTGCCTAAGATCGGAGCGATAAAGGTAACCGCCAACATCAGAACGATAACACCAAGAACGACCAAGGGATTATTAAGTATAGCCAGTTCACCTGCATCTGTGGGTACTTTGCTAATAAACAATGTTACCGTAAGAGCGACACCACCGAGGATAATGAGGATAGATGAACAAAGCTGCTCATAGCACTCAATCACTCTGCCAAGCCCCCAACCGCCTCCGTTCATATTTTGGCGGATAGTAGATAAAAGCTCCGACGTATGTGTATTATCAAGATTAACGTAATCCGTATCAAGCATCTTTTCGGAAACGATATGCTCGATCTTGAGCCACCAGCCTGCGT
>CAZMKU010000101.1:164-4522 GCA_964567085.1 uncultured Clostridium sp. | reverse complement strand
CCTTAGAAAATTCAAATGGCGGCGTTAGCCATTTGAATTTTGATGCGAAGAGAATGACTTGTCATTCTCTTGATTTGGCGCATTTGATGTCGCGGAAGCGACGCGACAAATCTCGGTTCAAATCCTCGTTTTCCGCATCAGCCTACCTGCTTTTTTGCTTCGTGCAACAATAACGTGACAGGAAATCCTGCCACGTTATATTTATATATCATTGTGGAATCTTAATTCCAAATTGATCCAAATTATATGTAAAACCTTCAATTTGGAAATATGCATTCGTAAATGTAATTAAAATTCCCACAGCAGTACTTGCCATAGACTTCATCGAAGAAATAGCTGAAGAATTACTCGAGGAACAATTTGAATATCCAACAGAACCATTTTGCGAATATGTCGAGCCGTAAACCGTTCCCGTCATAGCAATTGCGCTAACCGAGCCTACATCGAATAAGTTCGAATAATAGTTATACGTACCGTCCGAGTCATCAAGATATAGTTCAAACGTATATGTGCCTGTCCAATCATCATATTTGTCATAAAATAAAATGAGTTGACTTATTACTACATATCCTTTTGTAGGATAATATTCTATATCGATCGATGACCACGTATTAGAAGAATCATCGCTGTATGTTTCTAACCCATCATGATAATATGCCACACCCTTGCTATCTGTAGAATAAGTTCCGTTAGCAATTATATATTCAACTAATTCCTCATAATAATTTATTCCGCACATCGAACATTCCTTACCGATAGAATGCGGAACCTTAGAAATTGTCATCTGCTTGTCAATAACAAAATTACATTTAGAACAATGTTTTCCTTCGGTCTTGCCTTCACTTGTGCAAGTTGCGGCTACAGCTTTATCTGCAACCTCTGTATGTCCTGTTGCCTTTATGGTTTCTTGTGCAACGATCACCTTATTACATTTTGAACAGTGCTTGCCTTCAGTCTTGCCATTACTTGTACAGGTTGCCACCACGGCTTTATCTGCAACCTCTGTATGTCCTGTTGCCTTTATGGCTTCTTGTGCAACGATCACCTTATTGCATTTTGAACAGTGTTTTCCTTCGCTCTTTCCCTCAGTTGTACAGGTTGCCGCCACGGCTTTATCTTTAACCTCTGTATGTCCTGTTGCCTCTATTGTCTTTTCTTGCTTATATCCACACGAACAAAATTGTGTTTTTATGCCGTCTTCTTCACAGGTTGCTTCTCGAACAGTTTCCCATGCACCATATTCGTGAACATGCTCCTCTTGCGAAGATTGCGGTGCTTGATTTTGAACAACCGACTGTTCTTCGTTACAAGAAACCAATATCAAAACAGCAAAGACCAAGAAAAGTACCATAAGCCCTATTTTTTTCATAATTATTTCTCCTTACTTTTTACAACTTCACTTATTTATCAAAATATTAACTAACAGTCAAAATATCTTCCATATATCAACCTAAAAGGAATCGCTTCTTAATTGTAAATAATCATTAATTATCAATTCCAATTCATTATATACAACTTGAAAATCCCACTCATTTTCCAAGAGAAATTTAAAATCTTTCCCTTCATTTCCTTCAATATAGTCATGCTTAAAATCAGTAATTTGACCTGGATTTTTATAATTGTTACAATCAATACGATTTAAAACTAAATTAATTGATTCGCACGGATCTGAACAAATATCATCTCTAGTAGGAAAATCTATTGTAATTACCTTCCTCATAAGTATTTCAAATGCTAAACTTTGTTGAATTATACTTACCATAATCTTATTCAAACCTTTCAAATCCCATATTTACCATGGAAATATTCGTTCCGGAATCCTTCAAAAACTGAGGCATTATTTCATTAATTAATTCCTTAAGCATACTTTCACTATTAGCAAGGCAAATTTGCTCATATTTACCGTCCGCATCGGCATCTAACTCAATTGCCATATCAGGATTAATCTTATTGGCAGTAAAAGTTCCTTTAAGCGTCGCACTATAATCATAAAAATCATCTCCTATATGACCATACCAAGCATAATCTCCATATTTAACACTGGCTCTCTTAACCGTAATTCTAACCATCTCCCAGCCAATTCTATACGGAGAATACTCCACATAATCTCTAATTCCATAAATTGTTATATCATCACTACTTTCAAAATACTGAACCTGAACCTCATGCCAATTTTTTAGTTTGTATGTGATTGTATATCCACTTGAAGAGTCCTTTTGTGTACCGTTTGCTTTCAAATACTCAACCAACTCATCATAATAATCAATACCGCACTCTTCACAAGTTCCTGCGCCTACATGCTTGCCTGTGTCTTTACAAGTTTTCTTTGCAGTTGTTGCTTCTTCTGATTCAGCCTCGATTAAAGAAAGTTCTCTTAAATAAGATTCTTCATAATACGAACTTGGTGTAGAATTACACGAACAAGATATCAATACCAAAATCAAAGACAATACAACAAGTAAAAATTTTTTCATAATCTTCTCCTTTTTCTTTTGAAAATTAACTCTTTTGAGTTATAAATCCATTTTAACACAATTTTTTATATTTGTCAACCCTTTTGAGTTAACTTTATTAACTCAAATGGGGTAATATTATTATATATTACCTTACAAAAGGAGTTGCGATATGAAGATAAGCACAGCGGTAAAATTGCGAATAATTGAGCTTTGCGAAAAACGAAGCATAACCCTCAACAAGCTTTCCACAATATGCGGCCTGACTCAATCAACCTTAAATAACATTATGCACCGCGAAGGAAGCAACCCCACGGTAGCCACTATTAAGAAAATATGCGATGGCTTGGAAATAACTCTCATTGATTTTTTCACTTCCCCAATCTTTGATAATCTCGAACAAGAAATAGAATAAAAAACCTCGGATGCTACAAATTAGCATCCGAGATTTTTTTAAAGCTGTATTGTGTTTTCAATAATAATCGCACTGATGGACTTTTCGCTATAAACGCCGTTAAAGTTCCACTGCGCGTAGATCGGCAGAGTCGAATTTTCAGTATCCGTCGTAAAGGTATGCTCCGCAATCTTCGTAAGCTTCTTCGCCGTGCCGTCGTAGCTTATAGCGTCCGTCGAGAAATAAAAGGTTTCGTCACCAACTCTGACAAAGTTCGTATTGCCGCGCGAGGTTACGTTGAGAGAATAGCTCTCAAGATATACGACAACGTCAATTTGACGCATACCGTCAATCTTCTCTCCAACGGTGTACTCGATCAAAAGATTAAGACCTACACCTGTGTCCGACGCGATAGTTTTCTTTTCGCCCTGCACCTCGCCGTCCATCTCGTCGTTTGAATCACTCGTTTCTTCATTCCCATTGTCCCGGCTCTCGGTCTCGCCGTCCGTCGTGGGCGCTTCTGTTACGTTGTTCGTACCATCAACAGTCGACTCGGTTTCGTTGGGAGTCATATCCATCGTAGTTTCGTCGCCGATCATACCGTCATCGGATGTGTCCGTGTTTCTGTTTCCGCAAGAAGCGAAAATCAATACCGTACAAACGAGAATACATAAAAGTGATATTTTTTTCAATTTTTGATCTTATTTAAAGCTGTCCGCAAATGTTGTGGCAAGCTTGTCGCAGCGTTCATTGTAAGGGTGTCCGACATGTCCCTTTACCCAGATAAAATTAACCTTGTGCTTTTCCAGCAGGTCAAGCAGCTTTTCCCACAAATCAGGATTGAGCGCGGGAGATTTATCTGCTTTTTTCCAGCCTTTCTCTCGCCAAGACACCGCCCAGCCCTTCTCTATCGCATCAACGAGATATTTCGAGTCGGAGGTGAGCGTTACCTCGCACGGCTCTTTAAGCGCGGATAACGCCTCAATAGCCGCAAGCAGCTCCATTCTGTTATTCGTGGTCATAGGCTCACCGCCCGAGAGCTCCTTTTCCCTGCCCTCATAAACAAGGATAGCTCCCCAGCCGCCTTTGCCCGGGTTGCCGCGGCACGCGCCGTCGGTATATATGTCAACATGCTTCATGCTCTAAATTTTCCTTTCGGTAAATTTTACTATGTAACATTAGTATACCACTATTTTCAGGAAAAATCAAGAAAAATTGTAAATAGACGAAATTCTTTTGATAATTGATTTTTTATTTGCTTGACAAAGGTGGACGTTTGTGGTATAATTATGCAGTCAATACGCGGGTGTGGCGGAACGAGCAGCCTCTGCTGCAAACACGAGCGAGCTTGCGAGCGAAGTTGCAGACGCGCTAGACGCACTTTTAAATTGAATACGCGGGTGTGGCGGAACGAGCAGCCTCGGCTGCGAAGGCGAGAATGCCGTGCATTCTTGCTACGAGCGAGCTTGCGAGCGAAGTTGCAGACGCGCTAGACGCACTTTTAAATTGAA
>CAZMKU010000101.1:0-64 GCA_964567085.1 uncultured Clostridium sp. | reverse complement strand
TACGCGGGTGTGGCGGAATTGGCAGACGCGCTAGACTTAGGATCTAGTGTCTTTCGATGTGCAG
>CAZMKU010000100.1:0-4673 GCA_964567085.1 uncultured Clostridium sp. | reverse complement strand
CTTTTCTTATAGACTTATGCGTCTGCTCTCTGTCCCAGGGACAGCCGCCCTCGCTGCGAAGAAGCTCCATTATGGTTACGAGGTCGTCAAAGGTGTAGCTTTCCTTTGAAAGAAGATTATTGATTTTTTCCTGTCTTATATCTGTTACCATTGTTTTTTTCCTTTACTTTTGAAGGATTTTCTTTAAATATTGTCCCGTGTAAGAGCCTTTTATCCTTGCTACCTCCTCAGGTGTTCCCGTCGCGATCACACATCCGCCTCCGTCGCCGCCCTCGGGGCCTAAGTCAATAATATAGTCGGCGCACTTGATAACGTCGAGATTATGCTCAATAACGAGAACCGTGTTTCCGTTATCGCAAAGTCTTTGCAGAATAAGCAAAAGATTCGAAACGTCCTCGGTGTGAAGCCCCGTCGTGGGCTCATCGAGAATGTATATCGTCTTACCCGTGCCCCTGCGTGAAAGCTCGGTCGCGAGCTTGACTCTCTGCGCCTCTCCGCCCGAAAGCGTTGTTGACGACTGACCGATCTTGATATATCCAAGACCCACGTCGTAAAGAGTCTGAAGCTTGCGCGTGATCTTGGGCAGTCCGTCGAAGAAATAAAGTCCCTCCTCGACCGTCATTTCAAGCACGTCGTAAATATTCTTATCCTTGTATTTGACCTCAAGAGTATCTCGGTTATATCTCTTACCCCTACAAAGATCGCACGTTACGTACACGTCGGGTAAGAAGTGCATCTCAATACACTTAACGCCGTCGCCCTCGCACGCCTCACAGCGACCTCCCTTCGTGTTAAATGAAAATCTGCCTGCGCTGTATCCTCTCGCCTTAGCGTCCTTCGTCTGCGCGAAAAGCTCGCGAATGTCCGTGAAAAGTCCCGTGTACGTCGCGGGATTTGAGCGCGGAGTACGTCCGATAGGGCTCTGGTCGATAAGAATGACCTTGTCGAGATTCTCACCGCCCTCTATACTGTCGTGGTCGCCCGGGTACGCGATCGCGCGGTTTAAGTCGTGAGCAAGCTTGGGATAAATTATTCCGTTGACGAGCGAGGACTTACCCGAGCCCGAAACACCCGTTACGCAAACGAATTTGCCAAGAGGTATCTCAACGTCAACATTCTTAAGATTGTGCTCGCGAGCGCCTTTTACGTAAAGGCGGCTTCCGTTGCCCTCGCGGCGTTCTCGGGGCACCTCAATAGACTTTCTGCCCGAAAGATACGCGCCCGTGATGGACTCCTCGCTCTGCATTATCTCCCGAGGACTTCCCGCGGCAATAACGTTTCCGCCGTGAATACCCGCTTTAGGGCCGATGTCAACTATATAATCCGCTTCAAGCATAGTTTCCTCGTCGTGCTCTACCACGATGACGGTATTGCCGAGATCGCGGAGCTTTTTGAGTGTGGCTATGAGCTTGGAATTATCCCTCTGATGCAGGCCTATGCTCGGTTCGTCGAGTATATAAAGCACGCCCGTAAGCGACGAGCCTATCTGAGTCGCAAGACGTATTCTCTGCGCCTCGCCGCCCGATAACGTGCCTGCCTTTCTTGACAGCGTAAGGTAATCAAGTCCTACGCTTACCAAGAATCCAAGTCGCTCGCGCACTTCCTTTAAAATTTCCTTGGCGATTATGCCCTCCGACTCGGTGAGCTTTAAATCATTTATAAATCCAAGCGCGTCGGACACCGACAGTGAGCATAGCTCGTGTATATTTTTATCCCCAACGGTAACCGCAAGAGACATTTTATTGAGCCTCATTCCCTGACATTCAGGACAGGGCGCATCCTCAACGAACTGCTCGTAATACTCGCCCGCCGCGCCCATCTGAAGCCTCTGCTCTATCATAGGGATAACGCCGTCAAATTTAGCCTTTTTCTTGTGGGCTTCGCCGCCGAAATAACGGATACATTCGTACGTTTCCATACCCGTGCCGTAAAGAAGCACCTGCATAGCCTCAGATGAAAAATCTCGAATAGGTGTGTTAAGATCAAAGCCATGTCGCTTACCCACCTCGATAAAGAGCGGGCCGTTCCAGCTCTCCTCCTCGAGAGACTTGAAGCCGTTTACCGCAATCGCTCCGTCGCGGAGACTCAAATCACGGTTGGGAATAATCCTCGCGACCGAGATTCTGCGCATATCTCCGATTCCAGCGCAGCGCGGACACGCGCCCTGCGGATTATTAAAGGAGAACATACGTGGCTCAAGCTCGCCGACAGAGAAATTATGCTCCTCGCAGGCATAGGACTGTGAAAATTCCAGCTCCTGAGCCCCCCTGTCGTCCCTCGGCATAGTTACGACAAGCAGCCGTCCGTCCGCTACGCGCAACGCGTTTTCAATTGAGTCCGCCAAGCGAGAGCGTATACCCTCCCTCATCACGAGTCGGTCAACCACTATTTCAATGGAATGCTTTTTATTTTTATCAAGTATTATTTCTTCCGACAGGTCGTATATCGAGCCGTCAACTCTTACTCTTACGTATCCGCTTTTCTTCGCGTCGGCAAAAACCTTTTCGTGCATACCCTTTTTAGCTCGCACGATAGGCGCCATTACCATAAATCTCTCGCCCTCGGGTATGGACATAACTCTCTCGATTATATCGTCGGTGGTCTGTCTCGTTATCGCCTTGTGGCACACGGGACAGTGCGGTATGCCTATCCTCGCGTACAAAAGCCGCAGATAATCGTATATCTCGGTTACGGTTCCCACAGTCGAACGAGGATTTCGCGAGGTAGTCTTCTGGTCAATGGATATGGCGGGAGAGAGCCCCTCTATCGAATCCACGTCGGGCTTGTCAAGCTGACCGAGAAACATTCTCGCGTACGACGACAGAGATTCAACGAACCTTCTGTGTCCCTCGGCGTAAATAGTATCAAATGCCAGAGACGATTTGCCCGAGCCCGAAAGCCCCGACATAACCACAAGCTTGTCCCTTGGTATCGTCAGATCAATATTCTTCAAATTATGGACGCGCGCGCCCCGAATCTTTATATCTCTTTCCATCTTATTTTTCTCTTAATCTCTTAATTTCATCTCGCAAGTACGCCGCCTTCTCGAACTCAAGCTGACGCGCGGCGTCTCGCATCTCGCGTGTAAGCTTTTCGATAAGAGCCTCGCGCTCCTTGGCAGTCAGCTTCTTGCTCTTTGCCTTCTTTTCCGCCTTGTCCTCGCGAACGGACATATCTATTACGTCGCGAATGCCCTTGACGATGGTCTTGGGCACGATTCCGTGCGCCTTGTTGTAATCGTCCTGTATCTTGCGGCGGCGATCGGTTTCGGCAATAGCGTTCGCCATTGATTTCGTTACCGTATCGGCGTACATTATAACCTTACCGTTGGCGTTTCTCGCAGCTCTGCCGATAGTCTGGATAAGCGACCGCTCGGCGCGAAGGAAGCCCTCCTTATCGGCGTCGAGAATTGCAACCAGCGAGACCTCGGGAATATCAAGTCCCTCTCGGAGAAGATTGATTCCGACAAGCACGTCAAAAACGCCCATTCTAAGATCTCGGATTATCTCCATTCGCTCAATGGTATCAACGTTAAAATGTATATATCTTACCTTAATTCCGTTGTCGGTAAAATAATCTGTAAGATCCTCCGCCATTTTCTTCGTCAAGGTAGTTACAAGCACTCTCTCACCACGCTCGGCGCGGGCGCGTATCTCACCCATTAGGTCGTCGACCTGACCCTCGATCCCTCTTATCTCGACCGTGGGGTCAAGCAGTCCCGTAGGTCTTATTATCTGCTCAACAGTCTGCGTCGAATGCTCGCCCTCGTAATCGCCGGGGGTTGCGGAAACGAAGATCGCCTGATTTATTCTATCCTCAAACTCTTCAAAAAACAGAGGTCTGTTATCGTAAGCCGACGGCAGACGGAAGCCGTAATCTATAAGGTTTTTCTTTCTCGCGGTGTCGCCGCCGCTCATTCCTCGCACCTGCGGGAGAGTTACGTGGGACTCGTCCACGAGCATTATAAAGTCCTTCGGGAAATAATCAAGCAGCGTATAAGGAGTCGAGCCGACGGGACGGCGCGACAAAATTCGCGAATAGTTTTCAACGCCCGAGCAGAAACCGATCTCTCGGAGCATTTCCACGTCGTATTTTACGCGCTCGGCAATTCTCTGCGCCTCAATAAGCTTGCCCTCGGACTCAAAGAACCTCACCCTCTCGTACATCTCGTCAAGAATTTCAGCTATTGCCGCTTCCTTTTTATCGTCGGACACGGCGTAGTGGGTCGCGGGGTACACGGGAACGTAGGAAAGTCCTCGAACGACCTCACCCGTAACGATATTTATCTCGGAGAGACGGTCTATCTCGTCGTCAAAAAACTCAACGCGTATCGCCTTGTCGCTCATACTCGCGGGAATTATCTCCACAACGTCACCGCGAACTCTGAAGGAATCACGGACGAGATTTAAGTCATTTCTCGTATAGCTGATAGAAACAAGGCGGCGGATAAGCTCCTCTCGGGACATTATCGTGCCCGGGCGCAAGGAAATTACAAGATCCTTGTATTCCTCGGGCTCGCCGAGAGAATATATGCACGACACGCTCGCAACGATTATAACGTCGCGGCGCTCGAAAAGCGAGCTCGTTGCCGAGTGGCGAAGTCTATCTATCTCGTCGTTTACAAGCGCGTCCTTCTCGATATAAACGTCCTTACCCGGAATATACGCCTCGGG
>CAZMKU010000099.1:0-4886 GCA_964567085.1 uncultured Clostridium sp. | reverse complement strand
TGGTTTTTGACACCTACGAGGAAATGTCATGCGCGGCGGCTGATATTATGGCTGACGTAATAAAAAACAAGCCCGACGGCGTTATCGGTCTTGCGACAGGCTCGACCCCCGTTGGAATGTATAATTTTCTGGCAGAGAGGTGCGCGAAGGGTGAGCTTGACTTTTCGGGCATTAAGAGTGTAAATCTCGACGAGTATTATCCCATTTCTCCCGATAACAGACAGAGCTACCGTTACTTTATGAACGAAAATCTTTTCTCAAGGGTAAATATCAAGCCCCAAAACACGAGAGTTCCCGCGGGTGATGCGGAGGATCCCGATCTTGAGTGCGCTGAATATGAGAAATATATTGATTCTCTCGGCGGCATGGATATTCAGGTGCTCGGCATCGGTCAGAACGGACATATCGGCTTCAACGAGCCCGATAGCTTTCTCTATGCCGACACGCACGTAACGGAACTCACGGAGAGCACTATGCAGGCAAACGCGAGATTTTTCTCCGAGGGAGAGGTTATGCCCACTAAGGCTCTCACTATGGGTATGGGCTCGATCTTCAAGGCGAGAAAGATAATCGTTATGGCAAACGGCAAGGCAAAGAGGGATGCGGTGCAGAAGCTTATCTCGGGTAAGATCACGACCGACTGTCCCGTAACGTTCCTTAATTTGCACGGTGACGTAACGCTCCTTTGCGACAGACTTGCAATAGAAGATTGAATTTAAAGGATTTTGAAAATGACGGATTTGTACAGAGGCGCGGATGCGCAGATTGATAAAGAGCAATATTCGGAAATAACGGCGCAGACCGAGACCGCTATGGATGAGCTCCTTGAGGCTTCGGGTATCGGCGCAGGTCAGATATTCGTGGTCGGATGCTCGTCGAGCGAGATAGTCGGCTCGAAAATAGGCAAGGGCTCAAGCTTCGAGGCGGTGCAGGCTGTCTTTGAGGTGATAAGCAAAAAGCTTGAGGATAAGGGTATATATCTCGCGGCGCAGTGCTGTGAGCATCTGAACCGCGCTGTAGTGATCGAGCGTGAGGCCGCAGAAAAGTACGGCCTTGAAATAGTCGCGGCGATCCCCCAGCCCAAGGCGGGCGGCCCGTTCGCTACTATAACTTATGAAAAAATGAGATCTCCCGTGCTCGTTGAGGCAGTTAAGGCTCACGCGGGAATCGATATCGGAGGCACACTTATCGGAATGCATCTGCGAGCAGTTGCGGTTCCCGTTCGTCTTTCGCTCTCGAAGATAGGAGAAGCGAACATTTTGTGTGCGAGAACCCGCCCGAAATATATCGGCGGCGAAAGAGCAAAGTATTAAAATACAATCAAAAGGAGTATAGCTATGTATAGAAAGTATTTTGAAGAAAAAGAAAAAAGCTCCAAGGCGGCGGCAACGCTTGCGGTTATCGGAGCGGTTGCTGCGATGGCAGCGGCGGCGGTTGCGGTTTATAAGGTTGTAAAAAGCAAGACGAGGATCACGCCCGACAACCCCAGAACGCTTGGCAGAATTGATATAGACGGCGACGGAGTGCTTGACGCCACTATGCTCGACACAACGGGCGACGGCGAGGTAGACACTATTGTTATCGACGAGGATTGATTATCTCCGTTCGGGATATTTAAAATAGAAGGAGTTGATTTATATGGGCAAGTTTCAGCAAAAAATGTATAGATTTATGTACGGACGCTACGGAGCCGATAAGCTGTATAATTTCTGTACGGTCCTTATCATCGTTGCGCTGGTCGTAAACGTTATAGCCTCTATATTCATAAAGAACGAAACCGTGGCGTTTTGGGTTTCCACCGCCATTATGATCTTCGACGTTCTGGTTCTTGTTTGGTCGACCTATAGATTTATGTCGAAGAAAATTGATAAAAGACGCCGTGAAAACGAGAGATTCATCAGGATGACGAGAGCGTTATCGCGCTTTTTCTCCTGCAATACCTCGAGAAGGTCGAGGAGCGGCAATTCCGATAGCGCACAGTTTATTTTCAGAGACTGTACGAAATGCGGCTCGACACTTCGTTTGCCCAGAAAGGCGGGCAAAAATAAGGTAAAGTGTCCGAGATGCTCGCACAGATTCAACGTTGTGGCAAAGAAAGTAAAATAAAAGGGTATTTATGGCAAGAAAACGTAAAAGAAGGAAATTGAATTTATCGTCGCTTGTCGCGATAATTCTGGTTGCCGTTGTCCTGATACTTGGCGTGGTCGGCTGCTTTTATGATGAGATATCCGATCTGTTTTCGGGCGGATATTCAAGCGGCGGAGACTCCGATGACTCGGACAACGAAGCTCCCGAGGGCTCTATAACCGTTCATTTTGTTGACGTAGGTCAGGGAGATTGCGCGGTTATCTGTACTGATAGCGGAAACGTGATAATCGACGCGGGAACGAATAGCTCCGAGGAGGAAATGCAGGCGTACATAGACAGTCTCGGCATTAAGTCCTTCAAGTACGCAATATTTACTCATCCTCACGAGGACCATATCGGCGGCGCGGAGGTCATTATGAGTAACTACCGAGTTGAAAACGTGATCATTCCCGATCTTGAGGCGACGAGCAAGGTATACGAGACGATGCTTGACGCTATCGAGGCAAGTGAAGCCAACGTCAAGGTCATCGAAGCAGGTATGGAGTATTCCTTTACGGTCGGCTCTCTCAAGGCTAAAATTATAGGCCCCGTTGAAATAGACGGCGACACTAATAATGCAAGCATAATTACAAGATTTACTTACGGAGAGACCAAGCTGCTGTTTATGGGTGACGCGGAAACCGACGCCGAGGAGCTTTTGCTCGGAAAGTATAAGGCAAGTCAGCTCAAGGCCGACATCATAAAGCTCGGTCATCACGGCTCGAACACCTCGAGCAGCGCGGACTTTTTGGAGGCGGTGTCTCCCGACGTGGCTATCATTTCCTGCGGACTTGATAACAAATACGGACATCCGCACGCCGAGATAACCGAAAGACTGAAATCTCAGGAAATTGAATATTATAGAACCGATAAAGAGGGAAGTATCGTTTACGTTATCACCCCCGAGGGTTATTCAAAAAAATAAAAATATTGACCGTTCTGCAAAACAGCAGAACGGTCAATATTTTTGGGGGAAAGCTATTGAAATTTGTCGAGCGGTATGTTATAATGAATGTAAATATAATTTACCTTTGGAGAATTTGAATGGATATCGGAAAGAAAATTAAGGAGATACGCGTAGGAAAGCTTATGACTCAGTCGCAGCTTGCGGGTGACGAAATAACCAGAAATATGCTCAGCCGAATTGAAAACGGCGCGGCTCTGCCGTCGCTCGGCACGGTTATGTACCTTGCCAAAAGGCTCGGAGTTCCTGCGGGAGTGCTGCTCTCCGACGATGACGGCGGGGAATATAATTTCAAGAAAAGCAGTCTTATAAAGAAAATCAAGGATTCGTTTGCGCGCAAGGAATATGAGCTTTGCCTTGATATGTGTGTGGAGAGCGCGGCTGAGGCTGACGACGAGATATGTTATATCGCTTGCCTTTGCAGCGTAAAGCTTGCGGAAAACGATCTTATTCTCGGCGAGCTTTATTATGCGAGATCGCTACTTGAGGGCGCTATCTCTTATTCCGAAAAAACGGTATACGATACGTCCGCCGCGCTCGCGCAGGTAAGCGTTATGCTGGACTTTATGAGAGATATTTCGCCTATGCTCGATATTGATGCGGCAGGCGTGGATATACCTTATCACCGTGCGAGAATGATGTCGTCGGAAAGCTCCTTTTGCAGATATATAAACGTCATATGGGAAATTGAAAATCAAGAATTCGATAGAGCTGACGTTTATATTGACGAGGAAGCAGAGAGCGGTGACAAATATTCCTTCTTTTATACAAAGCATATTGAAGCCAAGCTTAAAATGAGGGACGGCGATTATGATGCGGCTCTCGGGATACTACGCTCGATTCTCGCCTTTGACGGTATGACGCTCAAGCTTTTGATATATCTGATAAGCTCGGATATAGAGATCTGCTGCCGTGAAACCGAGGACTTCCGCGGCGCGTATGAATTTTCGGGTACAAAGCTGAGTCTGATCGAGTCAATGCTCAGAGGGGGCGTGTAAAATTATGAAGAAATATGTAAAAATAATAGCGATTGCCGTGTCGACGCTGTTGCTTGTCTCGTGCTCGAATTACATAAATTCCGCGGATGATTTTTACGGCGGCGACGTCGTAAACGCGGAGATGCTTTCGTCTATTGCAGAGTCGATTTTTGCATCTGATGAATCCTTGAGACCCGAGACTGAGCCCGTAACTGTCGATGAGTCAAGCGGCGCGAATGACGATGAGGTCACGACCGAGGAGACGAGTGAGGATTCTCTCACAGAAGATGCAACCGAGGAAATCACCGAGGATAACACCGACGTCGAGACCGTCACCGAGGAGGCAACCACGGAAGAGGAGACCACCAAGCGCGAGCATAACGGTATTTATTATTGGACCGAGAGCGGCGAGGTGTATCATAAGTGGTCTGATTGCGGACACATCAAAAATTCCCTGGAGGTTTTTAGCGGCACTATTTACGAAGCTAAAGTTGCGGGAAAGGAACGAGTGTGTTCTGCCTGCGCGAACAAATAAACTTTATAAAGGATATATTTTCGAAGGGGCATAATAAATGGCATACAGAGTAGCAATATGCGACGATAGTCAGCGTGATGCGGAATACGTACTATCGCTCTTGACGAATTGGGCAAAGAAAAATCAAATATCAATCAGGACGGAGTGCTTTCCGTCAGCCGAAGCATTCCTCTTTCACTATGCCGAGGACAAGACCTACGATATTCTTCTGCTTGATATAGAAATGGGAAAGATGGACGGTGTTACAATGGCAAGAGAGATACGCCGAGATAATCAAACCGTT
>CAZMKU010000098.1:0-5003 GCA_964567085.1 uncultured Clostridium sp. | reverse complement strand
TTTGAGACCCCGATTCAGGCCGCCATCGGCGGTAACGTCATCGCACGCGAGACCATCACGGCACTGCGCAAGGACGTTCTCGCCAAGTGCTACGGCGGCGACATTACGCGTAAGAAGAAGCTGCTCGAAAAGCAGAAGGAGGGTAAGAAGAAAATGCGCCAGCTCGGTAGCGTTCAGGTATCTCCCGAGGCGTTTATGGCGGTTCTTAAGCTCGGCGACGACGACTAAACCTATGACTGAAAAAAGAAAATTAGGAATATATATACACATTCCGTTTTGCCTATCGAAGTGCCTGTACTGCGATTTTTGTTCTAAGCCGACACGCGACGAGGATAGAATTTCCGCTTACGTGGAAAGGCTTTGCGAGGATATATGGAGCTATAAAGCTCGGACGGATTATCTTCCTGCCGATACGGTTTATTTTGGCGGCGGCACGCCAACGCTTATGACGGCGGAGCAGTTTGGGAAAATTCTCGACGCGGTAAGGGAGAGGTTTGGTATTTCCCCCGATGCCGAAATTACGAGCGAATGCAACCCAAAAACCGTTGATGTAGAAAAGCTTGTCGAAATGCGGGGGGTGGGAATAAATCGCTTGAGCATCGGTATGCAGAGCGGAATCGACACGGAGCTTGGGGCTCTTGGCAGAGCGCACACCTTTACTGACACGGCTGACGCCGTGAAAATGGCGAGGGAGGCGGGATACGACAATGTTTCGCTTGATATAATGTACGGGATCCCGAACCAGACGATGGAGAGTCTTGATGTGACGCTTGACAGAGCGATCCGACTGTCTCCCGAGCATTTGTCGCTTTATGCGCTTAAGATCGAGGACGGAACGCCGTTTTGCAAGATGCGGGACAAGCTGGAGCTGCCTGACGATGACGCCGCTGCGGATATGTATTTGCATATTTGTTCCCGTCTTGCCGAATTTGAATATAATAAATATGAGATAAGCAATTTTTCCAAGTCGGGCTTTGAATCCGCGCATAATCTCAAATATTGGAAATACGACGATTATATTGGCTTCGGGGCTGCGGCGCATTCGTTTACCGCGAACGTGAGAATTGAAAATTCCCGCGATGTCGACGCGTATATTTCGGGCGAGGATATCGTTGAAGCCGTAACCGAAATCGGCGCGGGCGAGCAGGCGAACGAGTACGTTATGCTCGCTATGAGACTTGCGGAGGGCGTTGGCTTTGATGCGTTCCGAGAAAAATTCGGGGTTGATTTTATGGACGTCTTTGGCGAAAAGCTCAAAAAATTTTCACCCGAGTACGTTTATATGGATAATTCCCGTTGCGCCTTTACGGAAAAAGGCTTTCTTGTAAGCAATTACATTTTGTCGGATGCTCTGGACTTCTGATTAGGCATTGACAAACCCGTTTGTATATGGTAAAATATAAAAAAGAAAAATAATTTTAAAAGGAGATTTTGATATGAACGATAATAATTTCGAGAGCGAATTCTACACGCTCACAGACGAAGACGGCAACGAGATCGAATTTGAGCTTGTTGGCTCTGCCGAGATCGACGGCGTTGAATACTTTGCTATGGTTCCCACAGACTTCGAGGCGGCGGATGACGGCATGGTTGAATACGTTGTACTTAAGAAGGAAACGGTTGACGGCGAAGAAATGTTCGTTACTATTGATGACGACGATGAATTCGACAAGGTTGCCGATTACTTCGACGATATGTTCGATAGCGAAGAAGACTACGATAACTGATTAAATTAAAAAAATCCTGCTTAGTGCGTGATATTTGACTGATTGAGACCTACAACTGATCAAAGGAGCTCGAATGCTTCCGTGGTTTGCAGACCTCCCTTACAATATACGGTTGACTTGTCCCGATATTGAAAAAGGACGTTGGGAGCAGTAAAGCGGAGAATAGAGCGCCGCCCTGGAATACAGGGTTCCATTTCTTCGGATACACGGCTCGGCGGGGCTTGGAATTGCAAAAAGACCTGTGATGAGAAATCACAGGTCTTTTTGTCTGCGCTTCTTAATATAATGTAAAAAACCTTTATGGAGCGGACTTTGAGAGTTGTATTAAGAGTATTGCGCGCGGTCGTTATCTTTTTTGCGCTTTTTGTCATATCGCTGCTTTCGGTGTCGGCGGACGGCGTGAATAGCAAGAAATATATTGCCGATTATATTGCCGAGAGCCTTTATCTTCGGCTTGACGGTATAAGCGTTTATGATTTTAACTGCGGCGAAGCTGAGATCTTCGAGGCGATCGACCGCGTGATGAAAAGTAATCCCGAGCTTTATTTTGTCGAGAACAGGTTTTATTACAGCGTCGACGGAAACGGAATAGTGAAGGAAATTATCCCCGCGTACAAATATTCAAGAGCGGAGACCAAGAACATCAAGACCTATTGCGATCGTGAGCTTGAGAAAATCCTGTTTTGTATTGACGAAAATATGAGCGATTTTCAAAAGGCGTTGTGTCTGCACGAATATTTGTGTGAGAATTTTGAATATGATGAAAGCTTTGCGAATTGTACGATGTACGATCTGCTGCGCACGGGTAGAGGAACCTGTCAGGCGTTCACCTTGACCTATATGGAGCTGCTTGACAGAGTCAATATAGATAACAGCTACGCGTATTCATCGGAGATTATGCACATCTGGAACGTGATCAATATTGACGGTGAGTGGTATCACGCGGATATTACGTGGGATAATCTTTCGGACGGTGTGTCGCACGCGAATTTCCTTTTGTCCGATAGGGAGATCGAGCAAAACGGGCATGTCGGATTTGTTACTGCAAACGGCGTTGAGTGTAAAAACGAAAAATACAGTCAGCTCGGACTGCGCGCAAGTCCGTATAAATACGAGTACTTTGGCGGCGGCTTTATTTACGTTGATAATATAAGCCGAAACGTATATTTTGATAAATGTGACGGCAGTGAGAAGCTGTCCTTGTACCGCATTGATCAGCTTTGGAAAAAGAGCGAGGGCAGATATTTCGCCAATTCGTTTTCAACTCCTGTCAGAGCGGGGAACAGGCTTTATTTTAACACGAAAAACGAGATCATGGCGATTGATGAGAGCTTTGCGGTAACTAAGGTCTGCTCGCTTGATTTTGATGCGTTCGGCTTGACGGATAGCGCCGAGGGCGTTTCGTGCTATCTCGATAAGTCGGGCGAGCAGAGCTGCGAGATCAAACTCGAAAAAAGTATGGATGCCGACGGCGACGGGGAAATTACTGTGCTTGATATTGCCGTCACGAGTCGGTATTTTTGCGACAATAGTACCTTTATTTACAAATATAACGTAGATATTGACGGCGACCGAATACTTGACGCGGAGGATCTGCGGGGACTTGAGGAGTGTCTGCTTGGTTGATTTTTCAATTGACAAATTCGTATTATAATAGTATAATATATATAAAATGAAGGAAATTTGTCGGAGAACATAAATAAAATGAAGGAATTATCTAAAAAACGGAAGAAAGAAATGGCCTCGCTTGTCGCTGCCGAGCTTGAGCGGATCTATCCCGATGCGGAATGCGCGCTCCATTGGGGGCAGGGTATAGAAAACGGCTGGAAGCTCATGGTCATGGGCAGACTCTCGGCTCAATGCACCGATGCGAGAGTCAATATCGTGTGTGAGGAGCTTTTCTCAAAGTATCCCACGGTTGACTCCTTGGCGGACGCGCCCGTTGAGGAGATAGAAAAAATTATCCGCCCCTGCGGACTTTATCACACAAAGGCGGCGGATATAAAGAGCGAATGTCAGATGCTTGTGAATTTTTACGGCGGAATCGTGCCGAACAGTATGGAGAAGCTGCTTGAATTTCGCGGCGTGGGCAGGAAGATAGCGAACCTTTTGCTCGGCGACCTTTACGATATGGGCGGAATCGTTGCGGATACGCATTGTATAAGAATTTGCGGCAGACTCGGATTTTACCCCGAGAGCCTGAAGGATCCCTTGAAGGTCGAGCGGATTATGAGCGAGCTTGTTGAAAATGATAAGCAGAGTGACTTTTGTCACAGAATAGTGCAGTTCGGCAGAGATATCTGCTCTGCGCGTTCGCCAAAATGCGACGAGTGCCCTATGCGATGCTTTTGCGCGCATAAGTGATTTATTCCTTGTCTATGATAATCACCTCGCCACCGTTTGTCTGAATGAAGGCGCTCTCAACGTCATCGACCGTCATACAGAATATTTCGCGTGGCTTGAGTCCTTGCTTTTTCAGCAAGGACTCGAGCCATTTCTTGTCCTTGCCTATGAGCCGCAGATTGTAGGCGTTGATCTCGCCGTCTGCGATTATAATGTGCATAACGCCCGAGTCGGAGGCGGCGATGCCGAGATCCTTTACGTTTGGCGGGCGGCAACTGCTTTTTGGAACGATGGTTATTTTACCGTTTTCCTCGAGGATCGCGTAGTCAACCTCGGAGAGATCGTATATTCCGTTCTGGCGGATCTGTGAGACCAGCTCGTCGATGGTGAGTCGGGATTTCAGCATTTCCTTTTTGTTTATCCTGCCCTTTTGAATTATCATTGACGGTCCCGACGTCAGCATTCGCTTGAGCGTGGGGAATTTCAGCATAACGAACGACAAGATTATTTCGAGCCCCGCTATTATTCCGATTGGGAGTATCGCGTCAATAAGACGAGTCTCGGGATTAGTTATCGGGGTCGTGGCGATTTCCGAGAAGAGTAGGGTGGTTATGAGCTCGGACAATTCAAGCTCGCCGAGCTGCCGCTTACCCATAATCCGCATAATGATCAGAAGCGTTATATATATAATGAGAGTTCTTATGATGATTCGGAGCATGATTGCCTCCCTTTTTGAATATTGTTTGCCGCGCGGAGCGTATTTAATGCGATAATTTGGTAAAAAATAATAAGCAAAAGCGACGTTCGGAGCGGATTTTGTAGATTATACCAAACCTTAAAAAAGTTTGAAAAAAATGAAAAAATCTGCGAAAAAGGTATTGACAAAGCCCGTGGGTTGTGATATAATAATCGAGTTGTGTAAAGGCAACGGAA
>CAZMKU010000097.1:0-5220 GCA_964567085.1 uncultured Clostridium sp. | reverse complement strand
CCGTTCACATGGTTATTCCCGAGATCAACCCCGAGCACCTCGAGGTTATAGCGTCCCAGAGCGCAACACTTGGTACAAAACGCGGATTTATCGCAGTTAAGCCCAACTGCTCCATTCAGGCATACGTTCCCGAGCTTACACCCCTTCGTAAGTACGGCATCAAGGAGGTCGTAGCAACTACTTATCAGGCTATTTCAGGCGCAGGCAAGACGTTCAACGAATGGCCCGAGATGATCGACAACGTAATACCCTTTATCGGCGGCGAGGAGGAAAAGAGTGAGCAGGAGCCCCTTCGCGTTTGGGGCGAGGTTGAGGGTGGCAAGATCGTAAAAGCCAACGCGCCCGTGATCACAACACAGTGCATTCGCGTTCCCGTAACCGACGGTCACACAGCTGCGGTTTTCGTAAAGTTCGAGAACAAGCCCACGAAGGAGCAGATCCTCGAGGACTGGAAGAATTTCCGAGGACTCCCCCAGGAGCTTGAGCTCCCCTCCGCTCCCGCGCAATTCGTTACATATTTTGAAGAGGACAATCGCCCGCAGGCAAAGCTCGACCGCGACATTTACGGCGGTATGGGCGTTACGGCAGGACGTCTCCGCGAGGATATTATCTACGACTACAAGTTCGTAGGTCTTTCCCACAACACGCTTCGCGGCGCGGCAGGCGGCGCGGTTCTTATCGCAGAGCTGCTTTACAGACTCGGTTATTTCAACTAAGCCAAAAAACTCCGTGCGAAAAATTTTCGCACGGAGTTTTATTTTTTATCCTTCTTTTTCCTTTCAATATCCTCAACCGTCACGCTTCTCGTATGGCTGATAGGCTTCCATTCAACTCTTCTGAACAGCGCAACGAGGGACACGGGCATATAGGTAATAAGAAATATCGGAAACGAGAAGAGATAGGTTATCTTCTTATATCCCTTGCAGTGAATTCTTTTCCATTCGGTGATAAGCGTAAGCAGCGCCATTACAAAAAACAGTAAATACGCCTCAATAAGCGCCGCCGCAATAAGCGTCACAAGACCGCCTATAAGGTGGAAATTTCCCGTTACAATACATAATACTATGCCCAGCAGGTCGAAAATCAACGAGAGGACGGATACAAGATACGCGGGGCAGACCGTCATAGTCATATCGTAGCTGCTGAAGCTGCCGCGAAAAATTCCGCGCACAAGTCTATGGCCGTATTTCGACCAGACCTGTAAAAATCCCTTCGACCAACGAAGTCGCTGATTCCACGATTGCCTCAAGGTTATGGGCTGCTCATCGTAAAGCACGGCATCCTCGCAATATCCCACCCTTTCACCTGACAAAATGCAATTGACGGTAAACTCAATATCCTCAGTCAAAAGAAAGAATTTCCAGCCGCCGAACCTCTCGATAAGCTCTCTTGAAAACAGAAATCCCGTACCCGATACCGCACAGCTTGAATTTATCAGGTATCGAGAGCAATTCAGAAATCTCGCTTCTCTTAAAAACCAGAGCGCATACGCCGCAGACAGCCAGTTATCGTCGTAATTTTTTGAATTTCTATAGCTCGTGGTCACCTTATAGCCATCGCAAAGCATTCGGTTCATGGCTCTTACGTACCCGAAATCAAGAACGTTGTCAGCGTCAAGCACGATAAAAGCGTCGATGTCGGAAAATCCGTAGTCCTTTTTTATATTTGAAAGAAGAAAATCAAGCGCATATCCCTTTCCCACCTTATCCCGATGCCGCCGCTCGTAAACTATCGCTCCCCGCTCCCTTGCGATTTTTGCGGTATCGTCAGTACAATTGTCCGCGGCGATAAAGACCCTGAGGCTTTCCGCGGGATAATCCTGCGCGTCGATAGAATCAAGAAGCTGACCTATAACCGCACTCTCGTTTCTCGCGCAGATAAGTATCGCAATATTATGAATGACCTCCGCCTTATGCGGCTTCTTTCTTTTTATAAAAGGGATAATTACGTAAACAAACTGATAAAAATAGCAAACGAAAAATATCGCTCCCACCGCCAGATTAAAAAACGTAATGCCCTGAACAATTCTCTGTATGACCATTTTACAGCTCCGTCTTTTATATAGATATTCATACATTATTATTCAGCAGCTTGTCTATCAATTATTCTTGCAAAATTCAACACAATAGCATAAAGAAGCCTTGACTCAAATTCAAAAAAGTGATATAATAATCATAACTATTATTACATTTAGCTATTATGGAGGTAACAGAGTGATAACCTTACATAACGACGGCGTTTTTTACTATAACGGAGAGATCGCTTTTTCTTCGACAATTGATAAAAATGAGGCGAGAGGAAACACTATAGCCGCGCAGATTCTGTCAGCACATAATCAGAGCGGAAATTACTATAATCTCAAAATTAAATTCGACGCGATGGTTTCCCACGATATAACCTACGTTGGAATTATCCAGACCGCGCGCATCGGCGGCCTTGAAAAATTTCCTATCCCTTACGCGCTTACGAACTGCCACAACAGTCTTTGCGCGGTCGGCGGAACTATAAACGAGGACGACCACGTTTTCGGTCTTTCTGCCGCTAAAAAGTACGGCGGTATTTACGTTCCCGCAAACCAATCTGTTATCCACTCGTATGCCCGCGAGGAGCTTGCGGCGTGCGGCAGAATGATTCTCGGCTCGGATTCACACACACGCTACGGCGCGCTCGGCACTATGGGCGTCGGCGAGGGCGGCCCCGAGCTTGTAAAGCAGCTTCTGTGTGACACGTACGACATAAAAGCTCCCGAGGTCGTGCTCGTACACCTCAAGGGCAAGCCCCGTCGCGGCGTAGGCCCTCACGATATTGCGCTCTCGCTTATCCGCGCGACGTTCAAAAACGGCTTTGTAAAAAACAAGGTGCTTGAATTCGTCGGCGAGGGCGTGAAGAATCTTTCTATTGATTTCAGAAACGGTATTGACGTTATGACGACCGAAACCACCTGCCTTTCTTCTATCTGGGAGACGGACGAGGTAGTTGAGGCGCATTACAGGACACACGGCCGTCCCGAGGACTACCGCAAGCTCGCGCCTCGCGGAATTGCTTACTACGACTCGCTTATCGAGATAGACCTCTCGACCGAGGAATGTATGATAGCTCTTCCCTTCCATCCGTCAAATGCTTATACGATAAAGGAATTCAACGCAAACGCCAAGGAAATTCTCGCGGGCGTTGAGGCGGAAGCCAAGGCGAAATTCCCGAACTCCAAGTTTGATCTGCTCTCAAAAATTCTCCCAGACGGCAGCGTTCTTGCCGATCAGGGCATTATCGCAGGCTGCTCGGGCGGTATGTTCGAGTCAATTTGCGAAGCGGCGGAAATTTTGAAGACGGGCAGCATCGGCAACAGCTATTTCAATATGTCGGTCTATCCCACGAGCATTCCCGTATCTCTCGACTTAACGAAGAAGGGCGTTACCGCATCACTTCTTGAATCGGGCGTTGTCATAAAGCCCTCGTTCTGCGGCCCCTGCTTCGGCGCGGGCGACGTTCCTCAGAACAACGGTCTTTCTCTGCGACACACAACGAGAAACTTCCCCAACCGCGAAGGCTCAAAGCCCGGCGAGGGACAGATCTCGGGCGTAGCGCTCATGGACGCGCGTTCGATCGCGGCAACCGCGGCAAACGGCGGCAGGATCACACCCGCGACCGATATTGATTATGATTTCACTCCTATGGAGTACGAATTCGATAAATCCGTTTACGAAAAGAGAATTTACTACGGCTACGGCAAGCCTGATCCCGAAGAAGAGCTAATACTCGGTCCAAATATCACGAGCTGGCCCGAGCAGTACGAGCTCTCGGACAACCTTCTGCTTGAGCTTTGCGCAGTCATTCACGACCCCGTAACCACCACCGACGAGCTTATCCCCTCGGGCGAGACCTCGTCCTTGCGCTCAAATCCCGTTCGGCTCTCCGAGTTTACGCTTTCAAGACGCGCGCCGAATTACGTTCCGCTCGCAAAGGCGGTTGCGAAAGAAGAAAAAGCCCGTCGCGAAGGTAACCCCGGCGATAAGCTCACAAGCGCACTTGCCGCTCTCGGCAACGCCGAAGGGCTTATTGAGAACACACAGTTCGGCTCTTGCGTTTTCGCTCGCAAGCCAGGCGACGGCTCGGCAAGAGAGCAGGCGGCGTCCTGCCAGAAGGTACTCGGCGGCTTCGGCAACATTTGTTACGAATTCGCGACCAAGAGATACCGCTCCAACTGTATCAACTGGGGCATCCTTCCCTTCACGCTTGACGCGGATGCTCCCTTCAACTACACCGAGGGCGACCTTGTTTTCATTGAAGGCATAAGAGAAAAGCTCTCCGCCAAGGTAACCGAATTTGATGCGGTTGTACTCACAAAAGACGGCATAAAAGAGAGAATCAAGCTCAATATCGCAGGACTCACCGACGAGGAAAGACAGATCCTTCTCGACGGCTGCCTTATGAATTACTACAAGAACAAAAATCTCAAATAAAGAATCGAAGATACGATTATGGAAAAAATAAAAATGACCACCCCCATCGTTGAGATGGACGGCGACGAGATGACAAGGATCATCTGGAAAATGATAAAGGATGAGCTTCTTTATCCCTTCGTTGACCTCAAAACCGAATACTACGATTTAGGTCTTCCCGAGCGCGAGAAAACAAAGGATCAAGTAACCCTTGATTCGGCTTACGCTACGCAAAAATACGGCGTTGCGGTAAAGTGCGCGACTATCACACCCAACCGTCAAAGAGTCGAGGAATACAACCTCTCTGAGATGTGGAAATCCCCGAACGGCACTATCCGCGCGATCCTCGACGGCACGGTTTTCCGCGCGCCCATTCTCATTGATTCCATAAAGCCCGTTGTTCGCAACTGGAAAAAGCCTATCACTATCGCGCGTCACGCCTACGGCGACGTTTACAAGGCGACCGAGTACAGAGTCGAGGGCAAGGGTGTAGCAACGCTCACGTTCAAGGGTGAGGACGGCGAGGAATTTTCAAAGAAAATATACGATTTTGAGTGCCCCGGCGTAATTCAGGGACAGTACAACAAGGATTCCTCGATCATCTCCTTCGCGCACTCCTGCTTCAAGTTTGCGATCGACACAAAGCAGGATCTCTGGTTCTCCACAAAGGATACGATATCAAAGCAATACGACCAGACCTTCAAGCTCATTTTTGA
This sequence comes from uncultured Clostridium sp., assembly GCA_964567085.1. GTDB lineage: Bacteria > Bacillota > Clostridia > Oscillospirales > CAG-272 > SVTX01. The sequence goes on along the minus strand of CAZMKU010000097.1, from coordinate 65 downwards.
GGACATTTACAATACTCATTACAAGGCTAAATTCGAGGAGCTGGGCATAACCTACTTCTACACCC
>CAZMKU010000096.1:0-5726 GCA_964567085.1 uncultured Clostridium sp. | reverse complement strand
CGGAAATCAGATCGGCTTGGCGACGGGTCAGGTCGATGAAATATACCATCCAGGTTACGTTGCAAAGAGAATGGAGATCGGCGCGGTTATAGCTGCCGCTCCCGAAGCAAACGTAAGACGCGAGTGTCCCGCAGACGGAGATATCGTAATTCTTCTCGGCGGCAAAACGGGACGCGACGGCTGCGGCGGCGCTACGGGTTCGTCCAAATCCCACACGCTTGAATCCCTTGAATCCTGCGGCGCGGAGGTTCAGAAGGGAAATGCTCCCGAGGAAAGAAAGCTTCAACGCCTTTTCAGAAACCCCGAGGCATCAAGACTTATCAAGAGATGTAACGACTTCGGCGCGGGCGGTGTGTCCGTTGCGGTCGGTGAGCTTGCGGACGGACTTGAAATAGATCTTAACGCAGTTCCCAAGAAATACGAGGGCCTTGACGGCACTGAGCTTGCTATCTCCGAATCCCAGGAGAGAATGGCTGTCGTTGTTGAGCCGCAGGACGTTGAAGCCTTCTGCGCGCTTGCCGAAAAGGAAAACCTTGAGGCGACGGTCGTTGCGCGCGTTACTGAGGAAGCAAGACTTAAAATGAAGTGGAACGGCAAATATATCGTTGACATTTCCCGCGAGTTCCTCGATTCCAACGGCGCTGAAAAGCATATAAGCATCAAGGCTTCAAGCACGACCGAATTTGATAAGAAAATAGATGAAAAGGCAGGGTTCACCGCGCTTATGAAGGCTATGGCGAGCGATCTTAATATTTGCTCCAAGCGTGGTTTATCCGAGAGATTTGACTCCACTATCGGCGCGGGAACGGTTCTTATGCCCTTCGGCGGCAAGGAGCAGCTCACTCCCATTCAGGCTATGGCGCACAAGATCTCCTGCGAGGATAGGTTTACTGATACCTCGTCGGTAATGTCCTGGGGCTACAACCCCTTTATCGCGGAAAAATCGCCCTTCCACTCGGCTTATTACGCGGTAATTGAGTCGGTTTCCAAGCTTATCGCAACGGGCGCGCGGTTCGAGGACGTTTATCTTACGTTCCAGGAATATATGGAAAAGCCCGGTAAGAATCCCGAACGTTGGGGCAAGCCCATGGCGGCGCTCCTTGGCGCGTTCGAGGCTCAGTGTGATCTTCGTATCGCGGCTATCGGCGGCAAGGATTCTATGAGCGGAAGCTTTGAGGACATCGACGTTCCTCCCACGCTCGTTTCCTTCGCGGTTACAACTACCGACGCGAAATACGTAACCAGCCCCGAGTTCAAGGGCGCAGGCCACAAGGTCGTGCTCCTGACTCCCGAATATAACAGCGACAAGCTTCCCGTAACAAAGTCGCTCCTTGCGATTTACGATAAGGTAGCTTCTCTCGTTCGCGAGGGCAAGGCGCTCGCAATTTACACGCCCACGTACGGCGGTATCGCGGAAGCAATCCTCAAGATGAGCATCGGTAACAAGGTTGGCTTTGAGTACAGTAATGACTTCACACTTTCCGATATTTTCGGTTACAGCTACGGCTCGTTTATCATTGAGCTTGAGTCGGACGTTGAATTTGTTGACGAAATGAATGTTCGTGTGCTCGGCAAGACGATTGACGATGCGGTTATCACATACGGCGGCGAGTCCGTTGCTCTTGACGGTATTCTTTCTGTGTACGAAGAAAAGCTTGAAGGCGTGTATCCCTGCAACATTAAGCAGGGTGAGGGCAGGGAAATTCCCGCGGTTGAATACAAGAGCGAGAAGGCCTTCAAGGCGGCGAGCATTATCACAGCAAAGCCCAAGGTCGTGATTCCCGTATTCCCGGGTACGAACTGTGAATACGACACCGCAAAGGCGTTCGCAAAGGCGGGAGCCGATCCCGAAATTATCGTAATCAGGAATCTCACGCCCGCGGCGGTAACAGAATCGGTTGATTACGTGGCTAATGCAATTAAGAGCTCCCAGATGATATTTATCCCGGGCGGCTTCTCGGGCGGCGACGAGCCCGACGGCTCGGGTAAGTTCATTACCGCGTTCTTCCGTAACGGCAAGATCAAGGACGAGGTTCACGAGCTTCTTAAAAATCGCGACGGCCTTATGGCAGGTATCTGTAACGGATTCCAGGCGCTCATCAAGCTCGGACTTGTTCCTTACGGCGAGATCACCGACACCGACGAGAGCTGTCCTACGCTGACATTTAACACGATCGGCAGACACCAGTCGAGAGTTGTCAGAACCAGAGTTTGCACGGACAATTCGCCGTGGCTTATGAACACGAGGGTTGGCGAGATATACAACGTCCCGATCTCTCACGGCGAGGGAAGATTCCTCTGCGATGAGCAGACCGTTAAGAAGCTTGCGGAGAACGGACAGATAATGACCCAGTACGTTGACCTTGAAGGCAACCCCACCGAGGATATTCATTTTAATCCCAACAATTCGGTTTGGGCTATTGAGGGCATCACCTCACCCGACGGACGAGTTATCGGTAAGATGGGACATTCCGAGAGAATAGGTCAGCGCCTATACAAGAATATCGACGGCGAGTTCGATATGGGACTTTTCGAATCAGCAGTTAAATATTACAAATAAAAAAGGTAGGAGAAAAACATGAACAAATTTGCAAAGCTTATGGGATTTGATCCCGTAGCGAAACAAACGAGCGTTAAGACAGAAATTATCGCGGGTATAGTTACGTTTCTTTCAATGGCGTATATTCTGACGGTTACACCGAACGAGATCTTTGGCGGTGTCAGCAGTCCTTATTGGTCGAGCGCGTTTATCGCGACGGCGCTCGGCGCGGTTATCGGTACTCTCCTTATGGCATTTCTCGCCAAAATGCCCTTGGCGCAGGCGTCGGGTATGGGTCTTAACTCCATGGTCGGCAGCCTTATTGGAGGCTATGCGGGGTATGCCGCAAGCTTTACTCCGGGTCAGGCGTTTTTCCTCGTTCTTATATCGGGCGTGGTATTCCTCGTTTTGTCGGTCATAAAGATCAAGGGCAAGAGCTTCCGCGAGCTCGTGTTTGACGGTATGCCCGTTGCGGTAAGAAGCGCGATATCGGTCGGTATCGGTCTTTTTATCGCGTACATAGGCTTCCAGAATGCGGGAATTATCGTGGGAAATCAGTTTACACAGGTAGCGCTCGTTGATTTCACGAGCTGGGAGGCATCAAAAACCGCTATTCTGGCTCTTATCGGACTTTTCCTTATCGCTATTCTTGATAAGATGAACGTTAAGGGCTCCGTTATCCTCGGTATTCTCGGCGCGACCGTGATAGGTATTCCGCTTGGTATTACCGACCTTTCGATTCTCGCGGGAAAGAGCGACGGCGTTTCATGGAAGTTCTGGGAAAATATCGGCAACTTCTTTACGGGCGAAAACACGGTATTCTTCGCCTTTACAAGCGTGTTCAAGGGCGAGGGACTTATCCCCGAGGGTGTGTCCGTGTTCTCCGTGATTATGATAGTAATGACTATGTGTATGATAGATATGTTCGACACCATGGGAACTATCGTTGGCTGCTGCGGCGGTAACAGAATTCTTTCCGATGAAAATGATAAGCCCTACAATTACGGCAAGATAATGCTTTCCGACGCGTTTGCGACAGGCGCGGGTGCTATGATAGGTACGTCCACGGTCACGACGTTCGTTGAATCGGGCACGGGCGTGTCTGCGGGAGGAAGAACGGGTCTTACCGCGTTTACGACTGCCTCGCTTTTCTTCGCGGCTATCTTCGCTATGCCTCTGTTTGCGGTTATTCCCTCGGCGGCAACCGCGGCGGCTCTTATCTACGTTGGCGTTCTTATGATGAAGAACAATATAAAGAGCATTGACTTCGGTAACGCGATCAAGGCAACGAGCGCGTTCCTTACTATCGTGGTTATGATACTCGCGTACTCAATTACAAAGGGTATCGGCGTCGGTATGGTCTCTTATACCGTAATGTCCATCGCGGCGTATTTGATCGAGCTTGTAAAGTACGCTGTTACAAAGAAGAATAAGCCCGTATGGAATGTATCCGTCGTGTCCATCGTGGTATCGCTCTTGTTCTGTATATACTTCTTCGTCCCCGCGACGCTGTTTTGATAAAGCATCAATAAAGGCGCTCCGCCAATACGCAAATCGTGTGCGTGTTGGCGGATTTTTTGAGGGACTGTTTTTTGACGGAAAATAAAAAAATATGGCATTTTGCTTCTCAAAATCCTGTTTTTTCACAAATTTACAAAAAAATATGAAATTTTGTAGAAAAAATCTTGCAAAGGGAATTCTTTTGTGATACAATATATCCATAGTTTTTTTGCACGTCATATACTGTGTAATAAGTTGAATTTAAGGAGTGATATATATGTCCACTTATGTAAAGAGCGTCTTGTCAGATCTTATTGCGAGAAATCCTCACGAGGTTGAATTTCATCAGGCGGCAGAGGAGATCCTCGAATCCCTCGAGGTCGTTTTTGACAAGCATCCCGAATATGAAAAGGCGGGCTTGCTTGAGCGGTTCGTTGAGCCCGAAAGAATTATTTTGTTCAGAGTTCCGTGGGTTGACGATAACGGAGCTGTGCACGTAAACAAGGGTTATCGCGTGCAGTACAATAGCGCGATCGGTCCTTACAAGGGCGGTCTTCGCTTCCACCCTACGGTAAATCTTTCGATCTTGAAGTTCCTCGGCTTTGAGCAGACGCTCAAGAATAGCCTTACGGGTCTTCCCATCGGCGGCGGCAAGGGCGGCTCCGACTTTAATCCTAAGGGCAAGAGCGATAACGAGATTATGCGCTTCTGCCAGTCCTTTATGACAGAGCTTTACCGTCATATCGGCCCCGACGTTGACGTTCCCGCGGGAGACATCGGCGTAGGCGCGCGCGAGGTGGGATTCCTTTACGGTCAGTACAAGAGAATTCGCGGCGCGTTTGAAAACGGCGTGCTTACGGGTAAGGGGCTTTCCTTTGGCGGAAGCCTTATTCGTCCCGAGGCTACGGGCTTTGGCGCGGTTTATTTTGCAAAGAGCATGCTTGAGCGCTTTGGAGATACCTTTGAGGGCAAGACAGCGGTAATTTCGGGCTACGGTAACGTTGCCTGGGGCGCGGCGAAGAAGTTTACGGAGCTTGGTGCAAAGGTTGTAACTATCTCCGGCTCAAAGGGTTACGTTTACATAGAAAACGGTATCAATGACGAAATGCTTCAGTATATGCTCACGATCCGTCAGTCCCGTGATCTCGGCATTGAGGATTTCGCAAATAAATTCGATCTTCCTTTCTTTGCAGGTGAGAAGCCTTGGGGCGTTAAGGCCGATATCCTTATGCCTTGCGCTACACAGAACGAGGTCGATCTTGATCTTGCGAAGAAGATCGTAGAGAACGGCGTTAAGTATTACATTGAGGCATCCAATATGCCTACGTCCAATGAGGCTGTTAAATATCTTCTCGAAAACGGCGTGAACGTTGCGCCCGGTAAGGCGGCGAACGCGGGCGGCGTTGCGGTTTCCGCGCTTGAAATGTCGCAGAACAGCCAGCGACTTGCCTGGAGCAGAGAAGAGGTCGACGAAAAGCTTAAAGGTATTATGAAGAACATCCACGACAACGCGGCGGCTACTGCCGAGGAGTACGGCTTTGGCTACAATCTCGTTAAGGGCGCGAATATCGCGGGCTTTAAGAAGGTTGCCGAGGCTATGATGGCTCAGGGAGTTATCTGATAGAAAAAAGCACTTGTGAAATGGGTGATGTTCTTAGCGGAGAATTTACATTTTGACAAAAGTGCA
>CAZMKU010000095.1:0-5846 GCA_964567085.1 uncultured Clostridium sp. | reverse complement strand
GTAATAGGCAAGCCTAACGCGGGCAAGTCCTCGATAATCAATAAAATGCTCGGCGAGCAGAGACTTATCGTTTCAAATATCGCGGGCACGACAAGAGATGCTATTGACACACCTCTTGAAAATAAGCACGGCAAATACACCATGATCGACACGGCGGGACTTCGCCGTCAGTCAAAGGTGTTTGACAAAATAGAAAAATTCAGCGTTTTGCGCGCGCATATGGCGGTTGAGAGAGCCGACGTTTGTCTTATTATGATAGACGCGGAACGCGGAATTACCGAGCAGGACGAAAAGATCGCGGGTATCGCGCACGATTCGGGCAAGGCGTCGATTATCGTCGTTAACAAGTGGGACGCTATCGAAAAGGACAATTCAACGGTTAAGGAGTTTACCGACAAGATAAGAACACATCTTGCGTTTATGCCCTACGCGCCCATAATTTTCGTTTCGGCAAAGACAGGTCAGAGAATTGACGACCTTTTCGAGAGAATAAACTACGTTCGCAATCAGTCCACCTTCAGGATCGCGACGGGCATGCTCAACGACGTGCTCGGCGAAGCGACGATGAGAACTCAGCCTCCGTCCGACAAGGGCAAGCGACTCAAGATATACTATATGACCCAGATAGGCGTTACGCCTCCCACGTTCGTTATTTTCTGCAACAACGCGGAGCTTTTCCATTTCTCATATCAGAGATATCTTGAAAACTGCCTGCGCGAAACGTTCGGATTTGTCGGAACTCCCATAAAGCTCATCATTCGCGAGAAGGGCGACGACAACAACTAAAAAGGAAAGCAATAAAAATATAAAAATGAATAACAAAAATAAATCTTCACTTCCGCCCCAGGATTTTACGCCCGTGTACAAGATAGCGGCTATAATTCTGGCGATAGGAATTCTTACTGCTTGCTTCGCTCTCGTTAAGATCGAGGGACCGATTCTACAGTTCGTGATCCTTTCAGTCGGATCGGTTCTGTCGGCATTTGGAATTATCCTGATTTTTGCGGCGAGATCCGCAAAAAAATTTACGGGACAGGGGCGCAACTATTTTCTGTATGACAGAAAGACAAAAAAGAACAAGAGCGTCGACAGCCTGACGCTTTTGGATATTCGGCTGAAGATCCAGAAATATATGTCTCTTTTCAGACGCGGCAAAAGACTTTACGTGGGCGACCTTTTTAACAACGACATTCAGATCCCGCCCGCCATCCGAACTCTTTTCTGCTACGAGCTTCTTTATGAGATAAGCGAAAGTCCCGCAAGCTCGGACAAGGCAAAATTATTTTTATCGTTCGGTAACGAATGCGCGGACGTGTTCTATTCCTACCTCTCCGCCGCGGGCGAGACCCAGCTTGCCGAAAAGATACGCGGATACTTCAACGAATTCTCGGAGAGCGAGAACACCGCCGAAAAATTCCACCGCTTCCTCGATGCAAACAGGCCCTATCTCGATGCGGCGATCGTAAAATACACAAAGGATCACATTGACGAATTTTGATATTTGAAAAAGCAGGGTTATGCAAAGCTAAAGCTCCCTCCGGGAGGGAGCTGGCAGCGAAGCTGACTGAAGGAGAATGCGCGCGCTTAAAGTTAAATTTCAACTAAAATCCCGCAGAGCTCCTTCCACCACTCCGTGGTCCCCCTCTCTCCCGGAGGGAGGATATGCTACGACGGGTTTCGTAAATAATAATTCATTTAAATTGTAATATATAAGGAGAAGACCACACGTGTTTATAGATAACGTAAAGGTATATCTCAAGGCGGGCGACGGCGGAAACGGCGCGGTTGCCTTTCACAGAGAAAAATACGTTGCCGCAGGCGGTCCCGACGGGGGCGACGGCGGCCATGGCGGTAATATAATATTCCGCGTTGACGAGGGCGCAAATACGCTCCTCGCATTCAGATACAAAAGAAAATTCATAGCCGAAAACGGCGGTAACGGCTCGGGCAACAAGTTCCACGGCAAGACGGGCGAGGACGTGATCGTGCTCGTTCCCGCGGGTACACTTATAAAGGACGCCGAGAGCGGCAAGATAATCCATGATATGTCCGAGGACAACGGCGCGGATTACGTATGCTGTCGCGGCGGCCGCGGCGGCTGGGGCAACAGACACTTCGCAACCCCCACGCGACAGGTCCCCATGTTCGCCAAGAACGGAACACGCGGTCAGGAAAAAGAAGTCATTCTGGAGCTTAAAATGCTCGCTGACGTCGGACTTATCGGTATGCCCAGCGTTGGCAAATCCTCAATTCTCTCGGTAATCTCCTCCGCAAAGCCCAAGATCGCAGACTATCACTTCACGACGCTTTCTCCCAACCTCGGCGTGGTTTCCACGGGCGGCGAGAGCGGCTTCGTTGCGGCCGACATTCCCGGCCTTATCGAGGGCGCGTCCGACGGAGCGGGACTCGGCCACGCGTTCCTCCGCCACGTTGACAGATGCAGACTGCTTCTTCACGTTGTTGACATTTCCTGCTTTGAGGGCAGAGATCCCATAGATGACATTATCACGATCAATCGCGAGCTTGAACGCTATAGCCCCGAGCTTGCCACACGTCCCCAGATGATCATAGCAAACAAGGTCGACTCGCTCGACGAGGAGCTTGTGGACATCAAAGCGTTCGAAAAGTTCGTTGACGACAACGGCTGGGAAATGATGTATATTTCGGCATACACGGGCGAAAACCTCGACGAAATGGTTCAGAGGGTAGGGGATAGACTCAAGCTCCTGCCTCCTATGACGGTTTACGAGAGCGAATACGACGAGAGCGACGCTTACGTTGGCGGCGGCAAGGAAACGACCATCAAGAACGTAAACGGCGTATACGTGGTCGAGGGAGAATGGCTGTTCAACCTTATGGGACAGATCAATTTTTCAAACTACGAATCCTTAAGCTTCTTCCAGAGAGTGCTTGACAAGAGCGGCGTATTTACCGAGCTTGAGGCGCGCGGCTGCCGTGAAGGCGATACGGTTTCCATTTACGACTTTGAATTTGATTATATCAAATAATTTTTTCCAAAACCAAAACATATAAAAGCCGTCTGTGCGGCGGCGGAACGGAGCAAAATATGAACATTTGGCACGACATTGATCCCAAGGTGATCAAGCCCGACGATTTTTATGCAGTGATTGAGATCTCAAAGGGAAGCAACTGCAAATATGAGCTTGATAAATCCAGCGGTATGCTGAAGCTTGACCGCGTGCTTTTCACAGCTACGCACTATCCCGCAAATTACGGATTTATCCCTCGCACCTTTGCCGACGACGGCGACCCGCTTGACGTTTTGATTCTTTGCTCAGCTCCTATAATTCCTATGACGCTCGTTCGCGTATACCCCATAGGTGTTATGCGAATGGTTGACGGCGGAAAGCTTGACGACAAAATTATCGCCGTTCCGTTTTCCGATCCTCAGTATCAGGGTATCAAATCCATGGACGAGCTTCCCAAGCATATTTTCGATGAAATTATGCACTTTTTCAAGGTATACAAGCAGCTTGAAAGCAAAAAGACAAGCGTAAAGGCTATGTTTGACCGCGAGGAAGCGATTGCAATAGTCAAGGAAGCTATCGACTCATATAAAGAGAAATTCTGCTGATACAAAAAGCCCGCGATTGCGGGCTTTTTTAATGCAGAGTTGTAGGGCGGGGGCTTGCTCCCGCCGAGCGCGGAGTGCGGAGTGCAGAGTTATGGTAGATTTTCGGACAAGCCGAAAATCTTCACTATAGATAATAAAGCTCCCTCCGGGAGGGAGCTTTCAGCGGCGAGGCGTTCCGAGCAAAGCTGACTGAGGGAGCCTGCGCGCGCTTAGAATAAAATTTTCTTTAAAGTCCCGTCGTGCTCCTTCCGCCATCTTCGATGGCCCTCCCAAAGGGGGATTTCCTGCGTTAGTTTCAACTCTGCACTCTGCATTCTGCACTCCGCACTTCATCTGCGCTCTATATGTTGTGTCAACAAAACAAAAAATGTCTACATATATAATAATGAAAAAATCCTCTGAAAAGGGCGAAAAAATTTGCAAAAATCTATTGACAATACACTTGAAAAATGTTATAATTGCCTTACCTCTGCAAAAAGGCTTTTTTTGTGTTGCCTAAAAATGCGCATACGGGCAACCCTTTACAGAGGGAGGTACACGGACAGATTTTCTGTCAAATAAAATTTAAACGGGAGGTGCCGAAATCATGGCTAATGACGTAAGAGTTAAGATTACTCTCGCCTGCACAGAATGCAAGCAGAGAAATTACGACACAAAGAAGAACAAGAAGAATGATCCGGACAGATTGGAACTTAACAAATACTGCAAGTTCTGCCGCAAGCACACTCTTCACAAAGAAACAAAGTGAAGCGGAGGGTGATTGAAATGACTAAGATGAACAAAAGAAGTCTTATCGCCTTGCTTGTGTCTCTTGCATTAGTTCTTTCATTTTTCACCGTAGGCGTATTCGCCGACGAGAGCGAAACGACAACCACCACGGTTACAGAAACGGAATCGAAGGACTACACAGGTCTTATTATCACCCTTTCTGTTATCGCAGTAATAGTTGTGGTAGCAACTATCGTTGCAATCAAGAAGCGCGAAAAGCTCGCTGCCTTCTTCCGTTCTGTCAAGAGTGAAATGAAGAAGATCGTTTGGTCTCCTAAGGATCAGACTCGCAAAAATTTCTGGGTAGTAATGATCATCTGTATAGCGGTTACTATTCTCATAGGAATTCTCGACTTTGTATTCGGTAAGGGAATCTCAAAGCTTTCTGATTGGATCAAAACCCTTAACTAATTCGAAAGCGGGAGTTACCTGATCATGAGTGATATAAATGAGATGAATGTCGGCCTGAGATGGTACGTTGCGCATACTTATTCAGGTTATGAAAACAAGGTTAAGACAAGCCTTGAAAAGATAATTGAAAATCGCGGACTTGGTCATCTTATTTACGATATCAAGGTTCCTGTAGAGACAATTATCGAAAAGGACGGCGAAAAGGAAAAGGTTGAAGAGGTCAAGATCTTCCCCAGCTACGTTTTCATCAAGATGATAATGACGGATGAAAGCTGGCACGCAGTCAGAAACATTACAGGCGTTACGGGATTTGTTGGTCCCGGATCTCGCCCCACTCCTCTTACAGAGCAGGAAGTGCTCGATATGAACATTGAGGAGGTTAAGGTTCAGCTCTCCTTTAACGTTGGAGATGAAGTTGACGTTATCAGCGGTTTGTTCGAGGGCTACAACGGACAGGTTATGTCTATTTCCGATGACCTTAAGATCGTTACGGTTTTGGTCAAGCGCGGCAGACGTGATATGCCCGTAGAGCTTGACGCATCTATGCTCAAGCTTCGCGCTCATCACTGATCGCAAAAACAAAATCGCGCAGGCTCATCGCTTCGCGTCGCGAATATTTCGCGTATTAAGTGGGAGGGAAAAATTTTCTGAATTTCCCGCATAAATAACCACTATTGGAGGTAATTTAATCATGGCAAAGAAGATAATGGGTTACATTAAATTGCAGCTTCCCGCCGGTAAGGCTACGCCTCAGCCCCCTGTAGGTCCCGCCCTCGGTCAGTATGGTGTTGCAATTCCCGTATTTACAAAAGAGTTCAACGAAAGAACAAAGAATGACATCGGTCTTATCATTCCTGTAGTTATTACAGTATATGCTGACCGTTCCTTCACATTTATCACAAAGACTCCCCCCGCAGCGGTTCTTATTAAGAAGGCGGCAGGTATCGAGTCCGGTTCCGCTAAGCCCAACAAGGACAAGGTTGCTAAGCTTACAAAGGAACAGGTAAGAAAGATTGCTGAAACAAAGATGCCCGACCTCAACGCAGCTTCCATCGAAGCAGCTATGAGCATG
>CAZMKU010000094.1:0-5882 GCA_964567085.1 uncultured Clostridium sp. | reverse complement strand
GTTTGCTTATGAAGAGGACGCATTTGGCAGCACGTACGACGAGGACGCGGAATGGGACTACGAAGGCATCAATTTTACGGCATCCACAACGATCAACTCTTCTAACGTCGTTTACGGCGCGCTTGCAAACGATCTCGTTATCGGCGGTGAGGGCGTTAATGCGACCGTTCCCGCAAGCGTAAAGCTTGCAGACGGTGCAACAAGCCTTAATCTTTCAGTTAAAGACGTAGAAACAGACAGCAATATCACAGTTGGCGAAGGCTTGGATGCAAGAGGCCTCGACGTACATATTGAAGGTATTGCGGCAGATAATACCGTTCCTATGATCGTTAATCTCGGCGCAATCTTCAAGCCGGGTCTTGACGAAACACAAGTGAAGATTTATCATACCGAAAACGGTGTTCCCGTTCTTATGACAAGAGTTGCGAGCGTTAATGATTTCGCTCGTCATAACCAGTTTACATACAATCCCGCAACAGGCGAGGTTTGTATCTACGTTGCAACGTTCTCCGTATTCTCCGTAGTACAGGCAGAAGTAAGCGAATGGAACGGTCAGGACGTAGCTGACGGCTTTGAGAGTGGTACAGGTACTGAAGCAGATCCTTTCATTATCAAGACTGCAGCTCAGCTCGTATACTTCAGAAATCAGGTTGACGCCGGTGTGTCCTTCAAGGGCCAGTACGTAAAGCTTGATACAGATATCGACCTTCGTAGTTACCTGTTCGATCCCATTGGCTTTGGTTATACCTATAATACGGATAGCACCACAGCCTTCATGGGTACGTTCGACGGTGGCAACCACACGATCTACAACCTCTACCAGAACGGTTGGGATCTTGACCCCGACAAGACAAATTACAGCACGTACACATACAGCACGGCAGGCGGCGGTTTATTTGCTTCCATTGAGAACGCGACGATCAAGAACCTTGTCGTAAGCGGCGCAAATATCGTATTTGAATGTGTTGATATGGGTATCATTTGCGGCTACGCGCAGGGCGAATGTCACTTCGAAAATATCATTGTAACAAATTCCCAGATTGCAAACTATAACCGCTACACGGGTGGCATTGTTGGTGAGGTTAACTACGGTCCTTACGGTACAGATACCGAGCAGGGCTTCAGCCACACGTTCAAGAATATCGTTGTTGACTCCTCCGTAACGATTTCCTCCTTGTGGGGATCATTCGACACAAGCTGCGGCGGTGTTATCGGCGGCAAGTGGGGCGATGCAACGGTTAAGATGGAAAACGTTATCTCCGCTTGTACGCTTGACGTATTCAGCGACGTAACAGCAGCGTACCAGTGGTATGCGTACCGTCGTTGCGGTATGCTTATCGGTCATACAGAGCAGAACAGCCCCAAGAAGGCGCTCAACGCAGCAGCCGAATTCCTCGTATGCGAAAACGTTGAGGTTTTCTATGGCGACTGGGTAAATTACCATTATTATCAGTTCAATAATCAGGACAGCAGCACGGGTCAGAAATATCCTTGGGTAAGAGCCGAGGCGGGCTTGAACAACGGCGCATTCTCTAACCCCAGATACGGTGTTCCTACACATGACGGTGTAAAGGTTACTGAGGATCCGAATATGGAGACTCTCAAGACTGACTACACACCTATCGTATTCGGTCAGCTTTACGGCGGCGGTCAGGGCGTTTACGGCTGTAACGAGCATACAGGCGTAACTATTCATAACAGCCTTTCCGTTGCTAAGACGGTTTATATTGTTAACAATCAGAGTCTTTCTGACCTGAAGCTCAGAAGCTGGTTCAAGAACGGCGAAGACACTTGGACAACCAATATCGACGGTATTGATATGAGCTTTATGTCTACCACTCCCGCAGGTATTGCTTACGAGGTCGTTCTCCCCGCATACGCCGACGGATTTGAGATCCTTTACAACGGCGAAGTAATTGGCACGTTCGAGTTTGCTAACTTGACAGAGGGCACAGCGTATAATCTCGATGCAAGCGTACATACTCACGTATATACAAACGGTGTTTGCGTTCCTTGTGGATATACATGTACGCATACAGGCGGTTCTGCTACCTGCACAGCTGCGGGCGCTTGTGATGTATGCGGTGTAGGTTATATTCCTGCTCTCGGACACACATCGTCCTGGGTAGACGAAAGCGAGTCCTACTGCCATTTGAAGTGTAGCAGATGCTCAGAGGTTATTACTGAAACCTCGCATCAGTGGACGGGCGGTTCTTGTACTCAGTGTAAGAGAACACCTAATATCATCAGCAACGTATCCGACACGGCTATCGCTGCGGGCATTGATAGCTGGATAGTTTCTTTCAGCTTCAACGGCGGTTCGAAGGACGTAAGCAATTATACGGTATATATGATGATGGGAACAAGTCCCGTCCTGTCTGCCGCTGCGTCTGTGGGCACTATGCAGTTCAACATTACAAACTGGGTTGCAGGTACGTACAATATCGTTGTTGTTGATAATACAGGACAGTGGGTTGATACAAAGACGATTCGGGTCGTTGATCCCGGCTTGACAAAGTATTGGTCAGCATCTACTATTAATTCTTATGGTATTCTCAATAATGGTATGGGCGGTAGTGCTACGAAGTCTTTGACTACTGATGGCTATGTAAGACTTTATTGTAATACTCCTAACAACGAAGGCAACGGCGAGATGCGACTCACTATGCTTGATGGCACAAGTTTCCAATGCGGTTACATGGTAATTAAGTATAGAAAGAACACTTCTAATAATGGCTTGCAGATATATCCTATAAGTGGTTCCAGTATTGTTGGAGCTAATGAACAATTCTGGATTTCTGATAATCAAACCGGTGTAGCGTTCATAACTAAGAGTTTCTACTATAACGGTACTATTGATCAGGTAATTATTGACTTCTTTACACAGGGTATCTCCGCAGGACACTACATCGATATCGAATATATCGCATTCGTTGCAGATCCTACCTACATCGGTTAATTCCAAACCAATTCAAATTAACTGAATAAACCCAAAAGGGCGGGGAGCGATCCCCGCCCTGAAATTTTCGCCTTCTCCATATGAGTTACTTTATATAAATAACCCCACGGAATTTTTTCCGTGGGGCTGATTTTATTCATTCTTGAAATTACTCGGACTTATGCCATATTCCGACTTAAAAATCCTATAAAACGTGGGATAATTATGAAAGCCGCATTTTCGCGCGACCTCACCCGCCGAGACTCCGTCTGCAAGAAGCTCCTTGGCGATGCTCAACCGCTTCAACGTAAGATATTTGTACACGCCGATACCGATCTGCTCACTGAATTCGTGAGAAAGATAATATTTGCTGACAAAATATTTTTTCGCGAGCGAATCAAGCGAAATATCCTCGTTATAATGATTATTTATATACGAGGTAATTCGGTTAACGAGGCTCGGAGGATCTATGGAGACGGGCATCTGGGTTGCGCTACGGTTCGGTATCATTCGCTTTATCTCGCAAAGCAGCTGCAAAAGCACTCCCTCGGCATAACGGTCGTGTCCGAAATCCTCGCTGTGAGTTTCTCGGTTAAGATATCCGAGCAGGTCGGCAATACGCCCTTGATTGATGATATTCGTATGCAAAATATTTACGTCATTTTTGCCCGCGTCCTGAAAGAAAGCGCAAAAATCCGTGTTTTCATCACCGAGCGATGCAAGATAGCCTCTGTCTATCCAGAGCACCACGCGCTCGTACACCGCGCCCGCGTTCGTTATGGGCTGATGAAGCTGCAGGGGATTGATAAGCAGTATATCACCGATATTCAGCTTATATTTCTTTCCTTCTATTAAATAAGAGACGTCACCGCCGAGAAAGTAATATATCTCATAAAAGTCGTGGTGATGTATATTTACGGTTTGCGCCTTGGCGTCGCGGTAATGAAAGACCTCGAAGGTTTTTTTGGACATTTTTTGTCTGGTTTCGAATTTTTGTGTGCGATTTGCCATAAAAGCTCCTTGAGTTAGTTATATATTTAATTATATCGCAAGAATTGTAATATGTCAAGCAATAATTGTAATAGATATTACATTTATTTTTTGGTATAATTAATTTGGTATAATAACTAAATTATTATAATAAAAAAGGAGACTTTTTATGGAATTTTTATCTGATAATTTCCTTTTGACTACAAAAACCGCTAAAGAATTGTATCACGGCTATGCAAAGCATATGCCTATTATAGATTATCACTGCCACATTGACCCGAAAGAAATATATGAGGACAGACGATTTGAGAACATAACACAGCTCTGGCTCGGCGGCGACCACTACAAGTGGAGAATTATGCGCTCCAACGGAGTTGACGAAAAATACATAACGGGTAACGCACCCGACAGAGAAAAATTTCAGGCGTTTGCCGAGGCGCTTCCTCGCGCGATCGGAAATCCGATGTATCACTGGTGTCATCTTGAATTAAAGAATTACTTTGGCTACGACGGTATTCTCAACGGCAACACAGCCGAAGAGGTTTGGCAGCTCTCCATAAAAAAGCTCGCTGAAGCTGACTTCTCAGCAAAGGGACTTATCCGTCAGAGCAACGTCGCGATGATCGGCACGACCGACGATCCTATAAGCGACCTTCGTTACCACAAGCTTCTCGCTGACGAGGGCTTTGAGGTTAAGGTTCTGCCTTCGTTCCGTCCCGACCCCGCGCTCAATCTTCACAAAGCGGGCTTTATCGAGTATATCGGCAAGCTTTCGGCGGCTTCGGGCATTGAGATCAAGAATGCTGACGACGTAAGGGCGGCTCTTACACAGAGAATTGAATTTTTCAACGAGCGCGGCTGCCGCGCCTCCGACCACGGACTTGACTACGTAATGTACCGCGAGGCATCGGCTGATGAAATCAACAACACGTTCGGGAAGGCTATGCGCGGCGAGCCTGTAACGGTCGAGGAAAGGGAAGCTTATCAGACTTATCTTTTGCTCCATTGCGCTCGCGAATACGAAAGGCTCGGCTGGGTGATGCAGCTTCATTTCAGCTGTATGAGAAACCCCAACTCCGCGGCGTTCGAAAGGCTCGGCGCAGACTCGGGCTTTGACTGTATCGCATCCACGAACAACTGCTTTGCGCTCCGCTCGGTTCTCGACGCGCTTGAGCGCGAGGACAAGCTCCCGAAGACCATTCTTTACAGCTTAAATCCCGCTGACGACGCGTGGATCGACACGCTTATGGGCGCGTTCCAGGGCGCGGGCGTGAGAGGAAAAATTCAGCACGGCTCGGCTTGGTGGTTCAACGACAACAAGGTCGGTATGGAAAACCAGATGACGTCGCTCGCTAACCTCGGTTTGCTTGGAAACTTCGTAGGAATGCTTACCGACTCGAGAAGCTTTCTTTCTTACGCGCGACACGAATACTTCCGCAGAATTCTGTGCAATCTTATAGGTAAGTGGGTTGAGAACGGTGAATACCCCGCAGATATGGACACGCTCGGCGGTATAGTTCGCGATATTTGCTACAACAACGCTAAACATTATTTTAACATATAAAGGAGAAGATTTATGGCAATGAAAATGGGCTTTCGCTGGTACGGCGAAGGAAACGACAACATAACTCTTGCTCACATCAAGCAGATCCCCGGTGTTGAAAGCATCGTCTGGGCGCTTCATCACAAGATGCCCGGTGAGGTTTGGGAGGAGCATGAGATCGCCGAGGTCAAGCGTCAGCTTGACGAATACGGCTTCCTTATCGACGTTGTTGAGTCCGTTAACGTTCACGACGACATCAAGATCGGTCTGCCAAGCAGAGATATGTATATCGAAAACTACAAGCAGACGATCAGAAACCTCTCAAAATTCGGCGTAAAGGTTATCTGCTACAACTTTATGCCCATATTCGACTGGACACGTTCCAATCTCTTCCACGAGGTTGGCGACGGC
>CAZMKU010000093.1:0-5892 GCA_964567085.1 uncultured Clostridium sp. | reverse complement strand
TTTTTTATCCATATAAATTAAAGTATGACTCTTTTTCATACGATGAAAACACTGATAGTTATTTATGCGAAGAAATATCGCTTTTCGACGGACTTAATAATAATAATGACAAATATACCGATATAGTCGTTTCTTTTGCCAATGGAAAAATTCAGAATATTTCATGTACTTTTTTTGATATTTCTTCCGAAGATGGTGTAACTGCTAAATTTTCCATTACAGTTTCTTGCGCCCAAGAAGATACCGCCATCACGTTACCGGATTTTAATATCAGTGAGATCAGGAAAACTGTAACAAAAGACGAATGGATTTTCAATTTCACATCCGATAATTACACAATCAACTGTACAGAATATATCGGGGAAAACACAAACAATATTATCTTCAAGGTTACGGAAACTGCAGTTCTTGAAAGTATAAACAATCACGACGACTATGGGGTTTTGAAGGATGGTATTTGGTATTCGGTTGAATATACAGATGGCGGATATGTAGGTAGAGTTGTACACTATTCCGTGGTTGATCCGATAGGTGATGAGATTTTTGGTACAAGCGATATTACTGCCTTAGGAAACATATATGATACGCTTACATACAATGAAGCGGAAAAGTTTTATTTTGTAACGGATGACTATGAAGAATATCGCATATATTTTGAAAATGGCAATATCATCAAAATCAGAATAGATGGTACAAGAATAGACGGTACAAATTACTATCGAATTATGACTGTATCGGATATTGGCACAACAACAATAGAAATACCTGATTTTGAAATTTATACCGAAAATAATTTGAACGAAGTTACAATGGAAGAATGGAACAGTATTTTCTCGACGACCAACTTCCTGAACGTTACCGTTGACTATACCTATACAAACTTCGACACAAGCTATGAGGCTCAAATAAAGCTTGCGGACGGCGAGATCTATCTTGACGACGTATGGCAGGAAGCCATCGGCTTTTTGCAGGGCTCGCTTGGCACAACGAATTCGCCCGCCGCTCTGGGTGATAAATTCTCGCAGTTTACCTATGACGAAGCCGAAGGCTGCTATCGCGGCAGCTATTTTGTCCCCGTCGAAGGCGCCGGAATCGACTTGGATTGCGAAATTCAATTTGAAAACGGTATCCTCAAGGCGATGAGCCTGACGTACGAAAGCAAAAGCTTCTGTTTCTCATATTCGGATTTCAGCACCACAAAAGCTCCAACGATTCAAAACAAACAGGAATGGTCAGTTTTCTATTACGATACGCGCGACGATGGTTTTTTTACGGTACTGTATAACAAAGACGGATTACCCTGTGAGGTCTACTACGAAGACGCGTTTACCGGTGAACGCTATGGAGATAGAGAGCTCCGTTTTTCTATTGAATATACAAGCGACAATCTTATTTCCTCCATTATCACACGATCCTATTATTACGAGCTTACGTACGATGCGGCAGGCACCTCTGCTTACGGCGTAGCATACCTATCTGACACGGTGAAAAAGACAGAGAATGGAAAATCTCTCGTTCTCACGTATAACGACAGCAAGCAATTGGCAACGATCAACATATATACTGCCACGGGTGGCCTTACCCAGTTCTGTATGAATGAGCAAGGACGGGTTGAACGGCTGATTGATCAAGAGGACGTGAATCTGTACGAGTACGATGAAGCGGGCAGATTGATAAGCTGTACCATATTGGATCTATCTGACGAGGACGGCGTAGCGGAGATCGTAGAGTTGAGCTACAGTGGCGACAACACGCTTCCAACAAGCTACACACATTCATTGAACGGTGTCGTGGATTACGCGGGTTCTGATATCACATACAACGAGAACGCACAGATTCTAACCTCCACCCTTACGTATTACGAGGATGGAGTGGTCGATTATATTGATTCGCAGATCAGCCGTTTTAATGATGACGGAAAGCTTGTCGTTTTGCAAAACAAAGGCGGTAACGCGGAAAAATTTGAATCGCGTGATTGGAGCTATACAGAATGGGTATACGACGGCAACGGTATGTTGATTGAGGAGATCGATTTTATCAAGGACGGCGACAACAAATTGCTTGAATATAAAAAGCAGAGCGAATATGATGCAAATGGAAATTGTATTAAAATAACGTACTCATATTTTGAAGAGGACGGTATAACGGTTGCTTCCACAAGTTCTATTTCCTATACATACGATACCAATAATCTGTGCACTTCTAAGACCTATAGCGATGGTGAGGGTTACCGTTATACTTACGATACAAACGGATTCTTGATCCGCGAGGTTGGGATAAATGAAAACGGTGAGGAAACCGATCCGATAACGTACACGTGGAGCTTTGATGACAACGGCAAGCTGATCGAATGGACGGACAGCTACGGATCATCGAAGGCGTTCTCTTACGATAGCAACGGCAGAATGAGCTCATATTCCTCCTTTGACTCCGACGGCTCGGGAACGGTTTACACGTTTACCTACGACATAAACGGACGAATCAGTCAAATTGATATAACCATTAAAAGAAGAAATTGGGATAACGATCTGCCGGAGATATACACCACCTATACGGGTACTTGCACGTATAATTACTACAAGGACGGCACTTTACTCTCCGCTTCCCTGTTCGAATGGGATTATAATATCGGCGAATACGTAAACAACGTTTACGATTATACTACAATTTAACAAAAAATCCAAAAAGGCGAATAGCGTGACACTCCAAACGGAGCATCCGCGCTATTCGCCGCTTTTATTATTTCACCATACCATATCCGCCCGCATACTTATTGACGTCGTCCACAACAACGAAAACGTTGTTTTCACAAATTCTTCGTATTTCTTTAAGCAGAGGCGTCGCATCGCGTCTCGGGAGCACTATAAAGATCATATTCATCTTATCGGTAGAGCCCTGACCGTTAAACACGGTATACCCGCGGGATTTTTCCTTGAGATAATCAGTAATCTTTTTGGTATTTTCTTCATTGGCAATAAGCTGAAGGCTGGACGTTCCGAGCGCGATCTTACCTTCAAGCGTTGAGCCCAGGAAGAGTCCCGCGGCATATCCCACGCAATAGAAAGCAAGAAGGAACAAATTATCTCCCAGCGTTCCTATGATCGTGGAGATCACAAGTCCCCATATCGTGCATTCAATAAATCCAAGACCCGCCGCCTTGAGCCGCTGACCTCTTACCATCATACAGGTTTTAAGCGACTGGATCGTAATTTCAATGATCTTTGCCGCGCACACAATAAAACATACCGCCACGGGCGGAATTGACGCTAAAAATTCTGACATATATTTGTTCTCCTTTGCAAATGTTTTAGCTTTATTACTTTAATTATATCAAATTTTCCGATAAAAATCAACATTATTACAGAATAATTTCAATAATATTCACTTTCCGCTTGACAATTTCCACGTTTTATGTTACAATACCGTTTGTGCAAATTGAAAAGTTGGTATAAGCTCGCAATAAGGGCGGGCGTTTCTACAAACCACCGATAATGGTTGACTACCGGGATAGCTCCGAGGTCAACCCTTTTTATTTGAGGGCTCGGAAATAAAAAGAAAGGAAACAGCTAATGGCTAAAACAAATATGACTGCCAAGCAGAGCAAGATCCGCGGAGATTTATCTCTTGGCGAAGGAAGTATAAATAAGCTGATGCTCAAATTCTCAATCCCTTGCATAATGTCGCTTCTCGTAAGCTCATTATACAACATCGTAGACCAGATCTTTATCGGTAACAGCGAGCTCAGCACGCTTGGTAACGCGGCAACGGGCGTGGTCTTCCCTATTTTTATAATCGCGCAGGCATTTGCTTGGTGCTTTGGTGACGGATGCGCCGCTTACCTTAACATCTGTCAGGGCAAAAACGATTCCGAGAACGCGCACAAGGCCATCGGCGCGAGCATAACTATGTCGTTCCTTTCGGGCGTTCTTATGATGGCAGTAATTTACGCCTTCAAGGTGCCGATACTGACCCTTTTCGGCGCTTCCGAAAACACCATGGCGTACTCCATAGAATATCTCAACGTCGTGCTCGCTATGATACCCATATTCATTCTCTGCAATATGATGAACTCGGTAATACGCGCCGACGGCAGTCCTACGTGGGCGATGCTCTCTATGCTCGCGGGCGCTGTAACGAATATTATTCTCGACCCCGTGTTCATTTTCGGCTGCGGTTGGGGAATGACGGGCGCCGCTCTTGCAACCGTTATCGGTCAGGGCGTAACGTTCATTATGACGCTAATTTATTTCACCCACACAAAGACCTTCAAGCTTACATTCAAGAGCTTCATACCCAAGATCAGATCCGTTAAAGAGGTCGTGGGGCTCGGCTTCTCGACCTTTATTACACAGCTCGCGATCGTTATCGTTGCAATTCTCTGCAACGTTCAGCTCGCAAAATACGGCTCTATGACAAAATTCGGAGCGGATATTCCGATTGCAATCATTGGAATTCAGAGCAAGGTGTTTACGGTTGTAATCAACCTCGTCGTAGGCATCGTGCTCGGTTGTCAGCCGATCATCAGCTTTAATATGGGCGCAAAAAAATACGACAGAGTCAAGGAGCTATACAAGAAAACCATGCTCTGCGCGCTTATTATCGGACTTGCCTTCACCGCGCTGTTCATATTCGCGCCCAAGCTCGTCGTAAGCCTTTTCGGCTCACCTACAAACATACCCAATCCCGAAGACTACTGGGAATTCGGTATTATGACAATGAGAATCTTTATGTCTCTCATTTGCATCAGCTGCATAGTTAAGATGAACTCTATCTTCTTCCAGGCGGTTGGAAAGCCCATTCACGCCGCGATAACGTCTATGATTCGTGATATCGTTTGCTTCGTGCCGCTTATAATTATTGTTCCGCTTATTTTCAATAACGTTGAATCAATTCTCTACGTTGCTCCCATCTCGGACTTCATAGCGATGATCGTTACGGCATTCTTGTCGGTATCATTTATGAGATCCCTCAAAAAGAGCGAGACGTCCGATACGGTCGACGCCGTCATCAAGCCTTCAAGGAAGGGTGCTATCATTACCATCGGCCGCGAGCACGGCTCGTCAGGCAAGCAGATAGGCAAGCTTGTTGCCGAAAAGCTCGGTATTCCCTTCTATTATAAGGAAATGACCGCCATAGCCGCGCAGGAAAGCGGGCTCGACCGTGAATTTATCGCGGACATAAACAATAACTCCCCCGCAATTCTCCACAGTCTTTACCTTAGCACGGACGTCGTACAAAAGGCGGTTATAGCGCAGGACAAGGTCATAAGAAGAATCGCAGACGAGGGCAGCTGTGTTATCGTCGGCAGAGCCGCAGACCACGTGCTTCGCGATTACGATGACGTTTTGAACGTATTCGTGTATGCCCCCGAGGAATACCGAATCGGCAGAATTATGGAGATCTACGGCGACGATCACGACACCGCAAGAAAAAATATACGCCGCTCCGACGAAGCGAGAGCATCTTACTATAGAACCATCGCAGGCAAGACTTGGGGCGAGCGACACAACTATCATCTTATGGTAGACGGCTCGATCGGTCTTGAAAAGAGCGCAGATGTGATTTGTGAGTACGTTCGCTCTTATACAAACTAATTTAAACGGTGGGAGTAGCCTCCCGCCGTTTTTATATTTAAACTTTTAATAATTAAAAATAAATGCGACAAAAAATTTAAAAAAATCGAAAAAATTTTGCAAAAACCTATTGCATTTTGTTTTGAAGTGTGTTATAATATCAAAGTCATCAGGACACGGCCCATTGGTCAAGCGGCTAAGACGCTAGCCTCTCACGCTGGAAACTCGGGTTCGATTCCCGGATGGGTCACCAAAAAGAAGAAGGAGTAGCATTTGCTACTCCTTCTTCTTTTTGCTGCTCGCGCGGGCGCGAGCACCC
>CAZMKU010000092.1:0-6145 GCA_964567085.1 uncultured Clostridium sp. | reverse complement strand
AGGAAATCGACGGCGTCAAGTGCGAGCCTATGGAAAAGGTAACGCTTGACGTGCCTCAGGACTACGTAGGCCCTGTTATCGACAAGCTCGGACAGAGAAAGGGCGACCTTCTTGAAATGAATCCCGTAGGAAGCCGTATGAGAATAGAGTACAGTATTCCTTCCCGTTGTCTTTTCGGTTACAGAAGTGAATTTATGTCCGCAACTCACGGCGAGGGCGTTATGAATACTATTTTTGACGGTTATCAGCCTTACCGCGGCGGTATCATTATGAGATTTACAGGCGTTCTCGTTGCTTCCGAAAACGGCGTAACGACAAGATACGGCCTCTATAATACGCAGGAGAGAGGCAATCTCTTTGTTGGTCCACAGACTCCCGTTTACGAGGGTATGATCGTTGGTGAGAACCCCAAGAACGACGATATTGCGGTTAATCCCTGTAAGGAAAAGCATTTGACCGCTATTCGTTCCGCAGGCGCTGACGAAAAGCTCTTGCTTACTCCTCCCGTTATATTCAGCCTTGAAGAAGCTATCGAATTTATCACAGACGACGAGCTTATCGAGGTAACGCCGAAGTCTATCCGACTCCGCAAGAAGATCCTCAATACCGAGACCCGTATGAAGGAAATGATGAAGAAGAGACGAGCGCTTCAATAAAATACAAAAAATGCGTACCGAACAGCGTGTCGGTGCGCATTTTTATGTGAATTTATAAAATATATTCAATTCCTTCATATCCGCTTAATATTATTGGATATAATAGTATTATAATCTAATGAATAAGGTTTTGAATACTATATGAAAAAGTCATTGAAAATAATTCGAATTTTGACCGTTGCGCCGTTTATGGCGCTGACCCTCTATACGTTATTGTATTTTTGCAGAAATCAGTATTTTGATACGGTGTGGCAGTATATTTACACGGTGTTCTGCCTGACGGTTCTGCCGCTTTTGGCGTATCCGCTCCAGCGCTTTATCCCTGGATTTAAGGACAAGGGCAGAGCGGGACAGAGAAGCCTTGCTATAATTTTTTCGGTCGTGGGATACGTCCTTTGTTGTGTTTTTGCGCTCATAGTCGGTCAGTCGAAGGAGCTTTGGATGATAACTCTGACGTATCTTTGCAGCGGAATCGTTATTTTTATTTCAAGCAAGGTTTTTAAATTCAAGATAAGCGGGCACGCGTGCGGCGTTTTCGGGCCTGTAAGCGTACTGTTTTATACGGGGCTTTATGTTCCCGCGATCATCGGCATAGGAGTTACGGCGCTTGTGTATTACGCGAGCCTCGCGTCCAAGCGGCACACTCTCCCCGAGCTTATTTCGGGAACTATTCTCCCCGCTATGCTTATATTATTATTTTCCCGAATTTTATAATAAAATCTCCTGATTGCAAAATCAGGAGATTTTTGTACTTTTATACACCGAGAGAAGCCTTGTAGCCTTCAATCTTGCTTTCAATATCAGCCTTGTTCTCGCCGCTTGCAAGAAAATAGAACTTGATCTTGGGCTCTGTTCCCGAGGGGCGAACGATGATAACGTCATTGTTTTCGAGCTTGAAATAAAGCACGTTTGATTTGGGCAGACCCGTGGGGGATTTCTTGCCTGTAGCGAGATCTGTAAATTCCTCCGCCTTGTAGTCGCCGAACGTTACAACCTTGTATCCGCCAAGCTCTGAAGGTATAGCGCTTCTGAATGAGTCCATAAGAGCCGCCATTTTAGCGGGGCCCTCAAGACCCTCCATATAAATTTCAATGTTGGATTCGTTGAAAAGTCCGTATCTTTCGTAAAGTCCTTCAAGAGCATCAATAAGAGTCATATTCTTTGCTCTGTAATAAGCAGTCATCTCGCAGATGAGCATTGATGCAACAACGGCGTCCTTATCTCTTGCATAAGTGCCCTTAAGATAGCCGTAGGATTCTTCAAAGCCGAAGATAAAGCTTCCGTGTCCCATCTGCTCGTGCTTCTTGATAACCTCGCCGATGAACTTAAAGCCCGTAAGCACGTTGTAGAGCTTTACGTTATGAGCCGCGCAGATCTTGGAAACAAGCTCTGTCGAAACGATGGTCTTAACCGCGAAGGGCTCGTCGGGCATTGTGTTCGTTTCCTCATATGCCGTTATGATATAGTCAATAAGCAACGCGCCCATCTGGTTGCCCGAAATCGTTTTGAACGAGCCGTCCTTGGCTCTTGCCATAACGCCAACTCTGTCGGCATCGGGATCGGTCGCAACGATAAGGTCGCTTCCTACCTCGTTTGCGAGCTTGATACCAAGCTCGAAAACCTCCTTGTATTCGGGGTTAGGCTTTTCAACCGTGGGGAAGCCGCCGTCAATGACAAACTGCTCCTCGACGTAATAAAGATGCTTAAGTCCTGCCATTCTGAGAGCCTCGGGAACGAGCTTGTGGCCCGCGCCGTGGAGAGGGGAGTAAATGATCTTTAAGTCGTCCGACACGTTCTTAACCGCATCGGGATTGACTTGCTGAGCGAGAACCTCGGCAAGATACGCCTTGTCGACCTCCTCGCCTATCATAACGATAAGACCGTCAGCCTTTGCTTTTTCAAAATCCGCGCGAGCAACGTCGTCGAAAATATCGAGCTTAGCGATCGCCGCGGAAACCGTGTCGGCATGCTCGGGGGGAAGCTGCGCGCCGTCCTCCCAGTAAGCCTTGTAGCCGTTATACTGCTTGGGATTGTGGGATGCGGTGATGTTTATACCCGCAACGCAACCAAGGTAACGGAGCGCAAAGGAAAGCTCGGGCGTGGGACGAAGCGCGTCAAAGAGATACGCCTTGATGCCTGCCGCCGCCAAAACCTCTGCTGCTACCTGCGCAAAAAGGGGCGAGTTGTTGCGGCTGTCGTATGCGATAGCTACGCCATCTGCTTGTCTGCCACATTCAGTGATAAGAGCCGCCAAGCCCTGTGTCGCGTGAGCAACGGTGTGAACGTTCATTGCGTTCATACCCGTTTTCATTGTGCCGCGAAGACCCGCCGTGCCAAAGGAAAGATATGATGTGAAGCGGAACTTGATCTCGTCATTGTTATCCTTTATGGCTTCAAGCTCTGCCTTTTCAGCCGCGGAAAGTTTGGGAGAATTTACCCAGCGATAGTAATTTTCAAGATACTTTTCCATAGTTTCTGAATCTTGCCTTTCTTTGATTTATATTAGTTTTGGCTTGCGAGATATTCCTTGAGCGCCTGTGCGAACTGATCGGGGCAGGAGGTAGCGCGGGGACCGCACTTGATGCCTTCCATTCTCTTGATTGCGTCCTCAACGCGCATACCCGTGATAAGAGCGCAAATGCCCTGTGTATTGCCGTTGCAGCCGCCTGAGAAAGCCGCGTCGGTGATGATTCCGTCCTCAACTGTGAATTCAATTTTTCTTGAGCAAACGCCCTTTGTGTTGTAGCTGTACTTGTTCATTTAAGTAAATTCCTTTTCTATAATTATTTTTGTTTTAGATTTGAGTATATATTCCAAGCGGCTTAAACGTCGGACAGTCGATCGCCATAAACGTCAGAAACGTATTGAGATCGGCAGAGTCCACTCGAAAGATCGGGCAAATCAGCGGCGCTTTGGCGCTCTTCGCACCCGAGACGTTTAAGGTGTCGATCCTGCGAAGCTTCATCGAGCAAAATTCGGAAGCTGAAAGAACGTCTGTAACCGAAGGGTACGAGTCGTGTTCAAATGCAAATTCAAGAAATTTTATCCTTGATTTTGTTTTTAGCGATGCGCCGCGAGGAGATAGAGACCTGCCAACAAGACCGTATCTTGTAATTCTCGACGATTCCGCATGATTCAGGTCGTAGACCGCGGCTATTTTGAAGCCATACTTTAAAATAAGGTCGTAAAAGCTTGTAAGCTTTCCGTCTCCCGAGGTCTCAAGCGGGAGAATACAGTACTCACAGGTGCCGTTGTATACGCTCTCGCACACGCTTGCAATACTATCGTAATAGGACGCGCGGGGCAAGTCGAAAAGCTGTGAGAACTTGAGGTATGCTGCATCATTATATGAATTTTTGAGGTAAGCTATTCGTTCTCTCGCATCCTTTGATATCTGCGACTCTTCAATGCTCCAAAAGGTTTCGTAGCTGATTTTCTCGCCGCTCGCGTAGGTGCTTGTGATTCCTTCGCAAATAAGGAGCCGCTCGCGTAGGGAAAGGGCAGAATAGATACCGTTTATGCTTTTTTGATTTCTGTCGATTATTTTTTCATTGTCGCAAAAGCTTTCGGATTTGAGGGAGAGAATAATACTTTTTATAATATCCGTTTCCTCACCGTCGGTCACGATCGCGTGGGAAAGCTCGTCGATGTGAGCGAGTCTTTGCTCAATGATCTGATCAAGTCTTTCCTCGAGCTCCGACAGATTTCGGAGCGCGATCTCCGTGTCGCTTCCAAGAAGCTCGGGAATGTCAGTAAATATAAGCCCCATCAGGAGTTGCCTTCAGTCTGCCCATCGGCAGGGCTTTTCGTGTTTTCGTCAACCGCGGCGTCGGGAGCGTCCGTATGCTCGTCTTCCTGCGGCGCAGCCTCGGGCGGATTGCTTTTGTTCGCCTTTTTTTCCTTTCGTTCCTTAATCGACTGCTTGATCTTGTTGATCCAAATGCCGTCCTGCTTGTGAAGGATCACATCGGTGTCGGACATAGAGTTTTCGCCCATATAATCCTCGGTTTCGGTGGGAAGATCCTTTGCCTTGAGACGCTTTTCAAGATATCTTTTGGTAAGAATAATTATGGTAGCGAATACGGGAACGCCTACCAGCATTCCAACAATGCCGAAGAGTCCGCCCATTGTCGATATAGAGATAATAACCGCAAGGGAGCTTATGTTCGTGGATTCGCCGAGTATCTTTGGGGTGATAATATTACCCTCGATCTGCTGAATGATGAATATGATGAGAATAAACGGTAAGAGCTTGGTCGGGTCGCACATTAGCACGATGATCGCGGAGGGAATTGCGCCGATGAAGGGGCCGAATACGGGAATTATGTCAGTTACGCCAATTATCGTTGCGATAAGAAGCTTGTAATCCGAAATATTAAATATCAAAAGGCAGATATATGTGAGAAGACCAACAGCAAACGAGCTTAAAAGCTTGCCGCGTATGTAGCCTCCAAAGCTTGTTTTGGTTATGAAAAGAGCCTCTGAAACAAACTTGTTCTGTTCGCGTGTAAGCATAGCGCGTCGAAGCTTCTTGATCTGCGCGCCGCGAAGCTCTTTAGATGCGAGAATGTAGAACGCGATGAAAATACCGATTATGAAGTCCTTTAAGAACGTGAAAACGCTCGAGCCTACCGTGGAGATCTGCTGAGAATATTTTTGAAAAAGAATGGCTAAATTTTTGCCTTCTTCGTTTTCGCCCGATTCAAAGAACTTGTGGATGGCATTGTGTACCGAGTCGTAAGAAATTATCTGTCTGTTTTCGTCGTAGGAGAAGTTGTTCATAATCGAGTTTGCAAGATTGTTTATGAAGTCGATCAAGGTGTTAATGTAATGCTCGTGATTTGTAACGATCTCTACGATGGAATCTATAAGCTGCGGTACGATGAGGAGAATAAGCAAAGCTATTATTGCAAAGAAAACTATAAGAGTACAGATAAGCGAGAAAAGTCTGCAGAGGCGACGCTTGATGGAGGTATCCTTTTCCCACCTGAATACCTTGTTTTCAAAAAACTTGAATATCGGATTCATCAGATATGCAATTACAAGACCTATAAATATAGGTGACAGGATAGCGTTCATCTTATCGATAAACGTTGAAAAATTCGTCAGATTGACGATAAAATACAGTACTAAAAATGTAATTGCGAAAATTGGCAGGCTGATCCAGAAAGCAGAATGCTTTGAGCCGTTACTTGTGTTTTTTTTGAACATGCGTGATAATCTCCTTAATAAGCTCCTTGATTTTTCACTGCGACATAGTTATATATTATATTATATACTCATTTTATAATTAAGTCAAGAGTTTTTCGCGAACGGAGAAAATTTTTAAAAACTTGAGAAAATTTAATAATAATTCATACATTACTATGGGTAAATGATGTATAATAGAATAAATTAAGGGAAAAGGACTGAATTTGATGAATTTTTTGAAAATACAGGCAAATGCGAAAATTAATCTTTTTTTGGATATAGAATCAAAGCGAGACGAC
>CAZMKU010000091.1:0-6293 GCA_964567085.1 uncultured Clostridium sp. | reverse complement strand
ACCGACGCGCCAACGCCGTGGAGACCGCCAGCGATCTTGTAACCGCCGCCGCCGAATTTACCGCCCGCGTGAAGAATGGTATAAACGACCTCGGGCGTAGGAATACCCTCCTTTGGGTGAATACCCGCGGGAATTCCTCGTCCGTTATCCTCAACGGTTATACTGTTATCGTAATTGATAGTAACTGTGATCTTATCGCAATAGCCCGCGAGAGCCTCGTCGATGGAGTTGTCCACAATCTCGTAAACCAAGTGGTGAAGACCGCGCAGAGAGGTTGTACCTATGTACATACCGGGGCGCTTACGAACTGCCTCAAGACCCTCAAGTATCTGTATTTCGTTTTCGCCATAATGGTTCTTTTCTTGTTCTGACATTTTTCTTATCCTTTTCGTTTATTTTATATTCTGCCGCACAGAGCAGAGGTGGAGATCTGCGAAAAGCAGATCATAAATTTTCCGTTTTCACGATAGAGAATAAAGGATTTCGGGATCTCATCCTTTGCGGAAAGCACGAGATGCTCGCGCTCGGCAGCCGTGAGATATTTTCTCGTGACTGTGGAAATAGTCGCCGTATCGGCATCGAAAATACCTACGATGTCCTTTATTCTGATGTTTTTGTTATTACCTACATGAAGATACATTTTTTATACCTTTATTTGTGTTTTTTACACCCTCATATATTTTCCGTTTTCAACCAGATAAACGCTCGCGCCGTCAATATCGAGTCTCTCGCAGCAGGTAACTATGACCTGCTTATCTATAATATTTTGGGTCAGATACTCGCGTCTGCGGGAATCCAGCTCCGAGAAAACGTCGTCAAGCAGGAACACGGGATAGTCGCCGCCGAAGAACTCCTTGATGATCTCGCCCTCGGCAAGCTTCATCGCAAGAGCAATGGAGCGCTGCTGACCCTGGGAGCAGTAAAAACGCGCCGCTTTGCCGTTAAGCTCAATTTCAATGTCATCCTTGTGAATTCCCCACAAAGTCGCTCCTGCGCCGATTTCGCGGTCGTGGCGGTCAAAATAAAGCTCACGGTACCTATCGCGACAGGTGTCTATATCGAAATTTTCAGTATCTATCCCAGCGCTTGAAATATATTTGAGCGAGGGACGCTCGCTGTCGCCCGTCATTTCAAAAAAGTACCTTTCGATATGCTTTTTGGCGAGCTTCAGATAGTTTATTCTGTACTCCGTCAGCTGCGCCGAAAGCGTTGCCAGCTGCTCCGACCAGATATCAATGGTCGAGTCAAACAGGGCTCTGTCCTCCTCGGCTGCCTTGATGAGAGAATTTCTCTCCTTGAGCACCTGATTGTAGGACTGAAGCACCTTTATATACATAGGCTTTATCTGGGATATTGCCACGTCGAGATACGCGCGGCGCTCACTCGGGCCCGCCTTTACTATCGCAAGATGCTCGGGAGAGAAGAGAACCACCTTAAACGCGCCGACTATCTCGGACATTTTTGAAATTTTTACCTTGTTGTGCTCTATCCGCTTTTGCTTTCTGCCCGTGAAAATTCTCATTGAGATCTCCATATCCCGCAGAGAATCGCTGTAGCTGTTTTTTATAAACGCCGTCTCCTCGCCGAATCTTATCATATCGGCGTCGGATTGCGCCCTGAAGCTTCGTCCAAGCGAGGTAACGTAGATAGCTTCAAGCAAATTCGTCTTTCCCTGAGCGTTGTTACCGAGCAAAATATTCACGCCGCGAGAAAATTCGACGTCAGCTATCTTGATATTTCTGAAATTTTCAACGTGAATATTTCTGCAGATCATTGAAGCTATCCTTTCGGGAATTTTTATCTTAAAATCAGTCCTTCGTTCTTACGGGGAGAAGCATAAACAGCTCCTTGATACCCTCGTCCTCGTCTGCGGGCTGAATGTTGATGCTCATAAGCTTGGAGGAGAGAGAAATTCTCACTCTGTCTGCCGTACAAGCTCTTACGCTGTCCATAAGGAATCTGTTCTTGAAGGAGATAGAAATATCGTCCCCCTCGTGCTCTACGGGAACCTCGTCGTAAATCGAGCCCGCGGTGGATACCGCGCTGACCTTCATAACGTCCTCGCAGATTTCAAGCTTTACGTTGGGGCGCATATTGCCCGTGATCTTTTCCTCCGTGATAAGGGAGGCGCGCTCGAGAGCGGAGATGAGTCTGTCCTTATCGAGCGTTACGAACATCTTGTGATTCTTTATGATAACTCTGTCGTAATCGAGATATTCGCCGTTAATAAGTCTGGAGAAGAAGATTATCTCACCCATATGAATCACGATATTCTTGTAGCTCATATAAACCGTTGCTATCTCGTCCTCGTCGTCGGAGAGAAGCTTTACGAGCTCGTTTACGGACTTTACGGGAAGAATGAAGCTGAAATCAGTCGCAGACGCATTCCGGAGCTTACCAAATTCTGTCTTGCAGGAGCAGACCGCGAGCTTGAAGGTATCGCAGGCAACGAGGCTGAGCTCGCCGCCCGTAGTTCTTACGTAACAGCCGTTAAGAACGGGACGGGGATCGTTTACACCCATAGCGTAAGAAACCTTTGTAAGCATCTTGCGGAGAGTGGACTGCTTTACGGTAAAGCCCTTGTCGGTCGTAAGATTGGGAATCTCAGGGAAGTTCTGCGCGGGAAGAGAGCCCGTCTTGTGAGCGGATCTTCCCGATTCAAAGGTTGCGATCCCCTTTGAGTCAACCGTGAGGATTATCTCGTCGCTATCCATAACCTTTATCGTCTGATTAAACTTCTGCGCGTTAATAATGTACGAGCCTTCTTCAACTACGTTTGCTTCCATGTTAACTCTTATACCCTTTTCAAGGTCAAAGGTCGTGAGCGTGCAAGAGTCAGCGGAGTTTGCTTCGATAAGGATACCCTCTGTTTCCGTAAGCGTGGATTTGCCCGATACCGCGCACATAAGGGGTGCTGTTGCTATAATTGCTTCCTGTCTGTTAAAAATGATCTTCATAATTTTGTCCTTCCGTCTTTTTTTGATTTTTCGTTCTCGCGCGTGCCGAAGGAACGAAAGAAAGAATAAATGAAAGAATAGTAGTAATATTAGTAGCTGTTTAAATGTTGAAAAGCGCAAATTTTCTTTATCCCGCATAGGAAATTTTTTACTTTATCTGTAGAAAAGCTGTTTTTATTTTTCTTGCAAAATGTGGAAAAGTCACCCTTTGCTCGACAAGCTTCAAAAAAATATATTTTCAGGCTGAAGTAAAGCTGAAAAGTGGAATTTTTTTTGAATGTTGAAATGTGTAAAAATTTGAGATCTTCTTTCAAAATAAAGGAAAAGATAATTTGTGCGTTTGTTTGAAAGTATGTTGAAAATCTCTCTTTTTTGAGATTATTCTCTGATCTCCTTCATAATTTCATTTATTTCCGCCTCGAACTGTTGTGACGAGTCGAGACGCTTCTCGACGTTGTCAATGGAGCTCATAACTGTCGCGTGATCTCGGTTGAATATCTTACCGATGTTAGGCAGAGACATCTCGGTCAGGGTTCTGATGAGATATATCGAGATATGTCTGGCGTTCGCTATCTCCTTTACTCTGGACTTGCCGACGAGGTCTGCCTTCTTTACGTTGTATTTTCTGTCAATTGCGGAGAATATCTTGTCAACCGTTACCGATACGGGCTCTGCGCTGCCCAAAAATTCGTTCATACAGCTGCGAGCTACCTCCATATCAATATCCTTGCCCGAGAGGAATTTGATCGCTACAAGCTTCTTTACCGCGCCCTCGATCTGTCTGATGTGGGAGCGGAGATTTTCCGCAAGATAGATTATAACGTCGTCGGAAACCGTGAGTCCCGCCTGCTTTATTTTATTCTTGAGGATCGCTATACGAAGCTCGATATCCGGCGGCTGAACGTCTGCGATAAGTCCCCACTCAAATCTTGTCTTGAGTCTGTCCTCGAGCGGCTTTATATCCTTGGGCGGACGGTCGGACGTAAGGATTATCTGCTTTCCGTCCTCGTGCAGAGCGTTGAAGGTATGGAAGAATTCCTCCTGCGTTGAAACCTTACCCGCGAGGAACTGTATATCGTCGATAAGCAGAACGTCGCAGGTTCTGTATTTATCGCGGAACTGGGGCATCGCGGATTTAGCCAAGCTCTCGATCATCTGGTTTGTGAAATCCTCGCACTTTATGTAGATAATGTTCGCGGCGGGATTTTTTCTTTTTATTTCGTTTGTGATAGCGTAGAGAAGATGGGTTTTACCGAGACCCGACGGGCCGTGAATGAAAAGGGGATTGTAATTCTGCGCGGGATTTTCGGCAACCGCTACGCACGCCGCGTGCGCGAACTTGTTTGAATTACCTACGATGAAGTTGTCGAAGGTGTATTCGAAGTTGACTATCGGCATAGTTGAGCCGAGAGCCACGGGCTTACTCTGAGCTCCCGTCGTGGCGGTAACGATATTATTTATCTGATTGCCGAGCTGCTCGAGCGATTTTACGGGATCCTTATCGTATTCGAAGTCGGGTATCTGTGAGAGAAGCTGCTTTTTGAGCTCCTCGACGTCAGCGGGCTTGCCGACGAACTCGACGTTTATTGTGATATGAAAGCCCATAAGATCCTCGAATTCCTTTTCGAGCATGGATATGTATTTATCCTTGATGATCCCGAGCTTGAATTCCGATGTGGTCGTGAAGGTAATTGTGTTATCCTCAAAGGATTTGAACTGAAGCTCTCCGAACCACAGATCGACTGCCGTGCGGCTGAGCTTTTGCTTCATCTGTTCCTTGACCATTTCCCAAATTTCCATTATTTCTTCGATATATCTCATTTAGTAAAATTCCTTTCCGTGCAAAAACGCACCGTTATTTTTACTTAAAAAACCGCGTCGTCATATACTTTAATATAATTATATATATTATAACATATATAAGCAAAAAATGCAAGTGTTAACAGTAAATTTTTATATAGTATGTTGAAAACTTTAAAACCCTTACAAAATAAGGAAAAAATACACTTTTCCACAAGAGCCGCCGAAAATATTTTTCGTGATGTTATATCTGCACAAAAAGGAAAGCGATTTTTTGTAGAAAAAAATATTGATTTATAAACTGTTTTATGTTAGAATATAATTAGAAAAGTATGCGGCCGCGCCAGGAAGGAGATTTATTGATGTTCGTTGATATAATGGGAAAAACAAAGCTGAAAATAGGAATAGTTGTCCTTTCCGCTTTAGATAAAGCTGTGTATCAGAAGGAAAAAATAAATCAGAAAATAAGCGAGCTTGCCGCCGAGTACGCAAGGGAAGGGTACGACGCGATAAGCGTGGCTATGCCTTACGATTACATTAACGAATGTGAGATCGAGGGGATAAAGATACTTTCCTCCTGTCTGTACACGTTCGGTGACACGCTTGAGGATGAAAGAAAATTTTCGGTCGTGGGCTTCGGTATGGATATGCCCCCCGAGGCTCAGGCGGATTGGAGAAATCTGCAGAGAACTCCGCACTTAAAGGCCGCAGAGGTAATAAGACTTATTCAGAAGCATAACGGTATTTCGGTTTTGATCTTACCCAGAGACTGCGCGCTTGACGAGGAGCAGATCGGGAAAATGTGTGACGCCGATATGATAGATTTTTCGGGTATGTCGGACAGAACCTACGGAATTTTTGCGAAAAATGAAAAATACCCCTCGCTGACGATCTGTAACAGAAGCATGCCGAGAGCGTCGATTTTGGTCGAATCCCTCGACTTTAATAAAAACAGTATAGTGAGAGCCATCAAGGCGGGAAGATTTTATTCCAGCACGGGCCCCGAGATCTCGGTAAATCAGGTGGCGGCGGATAAAATCAAGATCAACTGCACGGCGGTGAATAAAATATCGTTTTATTCAAGCTCGAGCGCGCCCGCGGTCGAGGTGCTTGAAAATAACAGCTACGTTGAAGCGGATTATAGCGTGAGGGAAAACGATAAATTCCTGATCGTCAGCGTTTTTGATGAAAATAAAAATTTTGCTATAAGCTCTACCTGTCTTACGGCAAAATGGTACGAAAATTAAAGGAGACAAGTATGAAAAGATCATTTGCTTTGAAGCTGATATGCGTGATCCTCACGCTGTGTACGGTGCTTTCCGTTATAGCGTCGTGCGGCATAGATGATGTAGTTGACGATGCGGCGTCGGAGAAAACGTCGAATACCGAGACCGAGTCAAGCTCCGAGAAAATAAGTACGGGTGAGCAGACCGTGACGACCTCGGCTGATGAGCCCACTCAAGCTCCCACGGAGGAACCTACTGAAGATCCCACGGAAGCTCCCACCGAAGAACCTACGGAAGAACCTACGGAAGA
>CAZMKU010000090.1:0-6346 GCA_964567085.1 uncultured Clostridium sp. | reverse complement strand
CTTTTGCGGCAGTCATCGTGTTTTTCATAAGCATCGTTATGGTCATAGGACCTACGCCGCCGGGAACGGGGGTGATATACGCCGCTTTTGGCTCGACCTCTGCGAAATTGACGTCACCGCAGAGCTTACCGTCGGGCAGACGGTTGATACCAACGTCGATAACCGTCGCACCCTCCTTTACCATATCGGCGGTAACGAAATTCGCCCGACCGACGGACGCGACGAGAATATCGGCTTCGCGGCAGATTTCCTTTAAATTATTTGTCTTGCTGTGGCAGATAGTAACAGTTCCGTTTGCATGGAGCAGCAGCATTGCCATAGGCTTGCCGACAATATTCGATCTGCCCACAACTACGCAGCTCTTCCCCGCAATTTCGATCCCCGAGCGGGTGATAAGCTCCATAACGCCCGCAGGTGTGCAGGGCAAAAAGCTATAATCACCTATCATTATTTTGCCGACGTTTACGGGATGGAACGCGTCGACGTCCTTTTCGGGAACGATAGTCAGTAATACTTGCTTTTCGTCGATATGCAGGGGGAGCGGTAGCTGAACCAAAATGCCGTGGATATGCTCTGCCGCGTTAAGTCTCTCGATAAGAGATACAAGCTCGCTCTGGGAGGTTTCCTCGGGAAGATCGTAGGACTCGGAGATAAAGCCGATCTCCTCGCAGGCGCGCTTTTTATTTCTTACGTAGACCTGCGACGCGGGGTCATTTCCGACGATAATAACCGCAAGGCCGGGCGCGTAACCGCACTCTTTTCTGAATACGGCACATTCCTCGGCTATCTCGCGTCTTATCTCGGCGGAAATCTCCTTACCGTTAATTATCTTCGCCATTATTTTCGTCCTCGCTCTCTGCGGGAGCTTCATCCGTTTCGGGCTCGGGATCCTGAACGGATTCGGAGTCCTCTGCATTCTCTGCCGCCTCTGACTTCACGGCCTTCTTTGCCGCGCGAGCCGCCTTTTCAGCCTTCGTTTCCTCTCTTTCACGAAGGAAGGCTTCCTTAGCGTCTGAAATGCTCGGCATAAGGATCTTATCGAGCTTTGTTGCGGGCTCGTATCCCACCTCGGCAAATCTCTTGGAGTAAATAAGTCCCCAGACGAGAAGCGCGCCGAAGATGATAAAGCAAGCGAGACCTACGAGCTGAGAAATTCTGAAAATTCCAACGTAGAGGCTGTCCGTGCGGAGAGCTTCGATGAACATTCTGCCAAAGCCATACCAAGCGAGATACATACAGGACACCTGACCGTTGAATTTCTTCTTTTTATATAGCAGGGTTATCATAATGAAGCCCGCGATATTCCAGAGAGATTCGTAGAGGAACGTGGGGTGAACGTACACCATATTGAAGGTATGGAAATCCGAGATGGTGTTGTCCGAAATAAGACCCATTCTCATAAAGTAGAGAGGACTTCCCTCCTCTACGATTCCGCCGAAGGCTTCACCGTTAAAGAAATTACCCCAACGGCCGAGCGCCTGCGCTATCATAACGCCCGGAGCCGCCATGTCGGTAACCTTGAAGGGATTTATCTTCTTTACGATACAGCAAACGATTATAGCCGCGCAGCCGCAGATAATTCCGCCGTATATGGCAAGTCCGCCGTCACGGAAGCTGAATATGTTTTTGATGGTTTCACCGAAGGTATCGGCCCTGTAAAGCTCGAATTTTGTAAACACGTAGTAGAGTCTTGCGCCGATAACGCCGCAAACGACCGTCCAGAGCGCGATATCAATTAAGTCGTCGACCTTAACGCCCTCATTGTATGCGCGGTAGCACGCGTACAGGAACGCGATGATTATGCCCGTGGTGATGATAATTCCGTACCAATACACGGGAAAGCCGTCGCCGAAAGGCAGGGTGAATGCAACGCGGTTCAGATCAAACGCGTCAATTCCAAAGCCGGGGAAAGAAATTGTTGACATATTGTTTCTCCTTTGTCTTAATTTATTGAGGCAAAATCGCCGACACCGCGAATTTTTCGGGTGTAAACATTTCGTAAAGCAGCTGATTTACGTATTCAAAGGTAACGCTATTGAGGACCTCGGGATAGCTGAACAGGTCAAGCCCTTCATCAGCATAAGAAAGCATAGCAAAGGCAATATCCTCGGTCGAATCGAAATCAGCAACGTACGCCGCGTAAGCCGCGCGCTTTTCACGCTCGAAGGCGTCCATATCAAGTCCGTTTTTCTTCGAATCCTCAATATGCTCAAGTATTTTCGCCTTCAGAATAGCGGGGTCGGGTGTTTCGTCAAAAATCATTATATAAGCCGCGCTCGCGCTCGATGAATAGCCACAGTCAAAGCTTGGAGTGATGACTCCCTCGTCGAGCATTTTAAGATAGAAGTCGCAGGATTCCGCAAAGAGCATTTTGCAGAGGATATTCACGCCCGCGACTCTGCGGAGCCGCTCACTCGCGTCGCTCGGAATACTCGTATCCTTGACTCCGATGCTGACGATGGGCTTTGAGACCTGCATTTTCCTTTCAATATAATCAAGTCGAGCGCAGGCGGGCTCTTTCGGCGCTTCAATAACGAGCTCTCGGCGCTTCTCGGGTGTTATAATAACCTCGTCTACGATGCTCAAAACGGCTTCAACGTCTACGTTTCCGCAGACCGTTAAAATCATATTTTCAGGAGTATAAAAATGCTCGCAGCACTCGTAAAGCACCCCTGGCGTGATGCCCCGAATAGATTCCTCCGTACCGCATATCTCATTTCGAACGCCATTGAAATGATACAACGCCTCGAGAAGATTCATATTGCAGCGGTCATACGGGTCGTCGATGCACTCACGTATTTCCTCGGAGATAATTCCTATTTCCTTATTTACGGATTTCTTAGTAAAATAAGGCTGCGTAACGAAGGATAAAAGCTCGCGCAAACATTCCTCAAAGCTTTCACTGCACGAAAACAGATACGCCGTGCGGTCGCTCGAGGTGTACGCGTTATCGTACGCGCCGAGTGCCGAGAAAATATCGTCAGCGCCCGCGCGATCCTTATTGTCAAACATTTTGTGCTCGAGAAAATGCGCGCAGCCGAGAGGAATTTCATATTCCTCGCCGTCCACCCTGTACTTTGTTACAGAGCCGCCGAATTTAGTTGAAAATATCGCGTACGTTCCCGTTCGGTCCTTGGGAAATACGAAAACGCAAAGTCCGCTTTTATGTTCAATTTTATAATATTTCTCACGCAAAAGCGAGGATTCGAAAACTGATATTTTATTCATTCGTTCCCTCCTCACCGTTATCGCCGTCATCGCCGCGAAGAAAATATACCGTATTGGCTTCAACGCCCCTCGCCACTCTTACTACATCGTCGTAGCTTACCGCGTTGATCCTCTCGATAGCATTCTCGGGCGTCTCATCTATACCCGCCATGGTTCGTCTGAATGCAAACCCGTCAATACCCGCGGGACTGTCGGAAACCTGACGGAGCGCGCCGCAAACAAGCTTCTTGGCAGTGTTGATCTCCTCGGCGGTAATATTGCCAGCCTTCATCTCAGCGAGCTGATATACGATCTCATCGTAAGCCTTGTCCTTATTTTCGGGATTAACACCGCAGGACACGAATATCGCGCCCTTGGAAACCAAGTAGACAGAGCTGCAATAGTAACAAAGGCTCCTTTTCTCACGGACGTTCATAAAGAGCTTCGAGGTTGACGAGCCGCCAAAGATCTCGTTAAAAAGACTCAACGCGTAATAATCACTCTGACCTAAAACCGCGTCGGCAGTCATTCCGATATTAAGTCTGCCCTGCGTAACCTGTTTTTTCTCCTCGGTATACGTTAAGCCCTTTTTTGTCTTAAATGGAGTATATCCATAATCCGACAGAGCCGCACTATCGGGAACGGGAGCGAGAAAATCGGATACAAGCGGCTTTATCACGTCTGCGCTCTCTGAACCAACGTAATGGCACTCGACCCTGACGTTATCATAAATATGCTTATAGCATTCGCTGATGCTCTCGCGATCGAACGCAGAAACTGTCTCCTCGTCGCCGTCGATGGAAATGCCGCACTTCTCACCCGCAAACATAATTTTTTTACATTTACTTGCGGAATATGCGCGCTGATCGTTGATTTTTGCGCGGATATTGTCAAGCGCGATTTTCTTTTCACTGTCAACGTACTCCGAGGTAAGCATCCCGTTCTCGAGCAAGGGATTAAAAAGTATATCTCCGAGAATTCTGAGCGTTCCGCCGAGAACGTCAGCCCTCTGACCCTCGGGTATGTATTTATCCTCAAGCATTTCACAAACGAAGGTAAATACGTGGCGGTCGCCGTCGCTTGAATATCTGTAAAGCACCGTGCTTCCGTAAAGGTCGTCGAGGGCGCAATTTATCTTTGTAACCGTAGGATAATTTTTACTTCCCCGCATAAGCGTTGAAAAGGTCAGCTTCTTTTTGGGGGATTCAATTTCGTGCGCATCGTAAATGAACGCTATCGAGAGCCGCGACATTTTGAATTTGTCCGTCTCGGTGACGCCCAGCGCAATATTATTTTTTATATTCAGCTTGATTTTTTTCATCTTTATCTCACAAATAATAGGTATTCATTTTATTTTACACCATTTTTATTACTTTTTCAAGTACCTTGTAAAAAAAATAAAGCTCCCTGCGAAAAAACCGCAGGGAGAATGTCTTAATTTTTCTGATTGCACTTTGCTTCGAGAATATTTGCGGCTTCTTCAAGATAATTCGTCTTGATGGTTTCTATCCAACCCTTATCAACGTAAGAAGCAACCTCGGGGTCGATAGGAAGCTTGGCGAGCAGGTCGTAACCGAATTTTTCAGCAATTTCTTCGATATGGCTCTCGCCGAATACCTTGATCTCCTTACCGCAGTCGGGACACTTGATATAGCTCATATTCTCAACGAGACCGAGAACGGGAACGCGCATCATATCAGCCATATTCGCCGCCTTCTTTACTATCATGGAAACAAGGTCCTGGGGGCTTGATACGATAACGACGCCGTCAAGCGGAATACTCTGAAAAACCGTAAGCGGGACGTCGCCCGTGCCGGGAGGACAGTCAATAAAGAGATAGTCAACGTCCCAGATAGTATCCTTCCAGAACTGACGGACGGTGCTTGCGATAAGAGAACCGCGCCATATAACAGGTGCAGTTTCATCGTCGAGCATAAGGTTTACGGACATAACCTGAATACCCGTGCAGGTCGTAGGCGGGATCATTGAGCCATCGCCGTCGCCCTCAACGGGCTCGCGGAGACCGAACGCCTTGGGGATAGAGGGGCCCGTAATATCGGCGTCAAGGATGCCTACGCGGTAGCCTTTACGCGCCATGCTGATTGCAAGCATGGAAGTTACGAGAGATTTTCCAACGCCGCCCTTACCCGAGCAAACTCCAATTATGTGGCCTACGTTACTATGAGGATTCGCCGCGTCCTTATCCACTCCGCCCTTGCGCGAGGAGCAGTTCTGATCGCAGCTTGAACAATCGTGTGTGCAGGATTCTGACATTTTTAACCTAACCTTTCTTCAAACAAAGCTCTTTGAAAACAAATATATAGTTATTATTTTTTACACCTTGATTATTATACACCCAATAAATTAAAAAAGCAAGATATATTCCGAAATCCGCCGAAAAATTTAAAAATTTTTCGGTTTTCTCTTGAAAAATATACGAAAATAGGTTATACTGTAAATTGAATGATTTTATATGACGAAAGGTAATTTCAAAATGGCTAATATTCTTTCAAAGTCGCAGAAATTTGAGGGCGTAAAAGGACCTGTTCTCACGATCGTTATGGATGGTATAGGTATTGCTCCCGATACCATTTCAAATGCGGTTGCAGGCGCGTTTACTCCAAATCTTGATATGCTTATGCACGTGTATCCCATGCTTGCGCTCAAGGCTCACGGAACGGCAGTAGGTCTTCCCTCTGACGACGACATGGGTAACTCCGAGGTTGGTCATAACGCTCTCGGCGCGGGTCAGGTTTTCGCGCAGGGCGCAAAGCTCGTTACACAGTCGATCGAAACGGGCAAAATGTTCGCCTCAGACACTTGGCGCGAGGTTGTAGGAAACGTTAAGGCAAACGATTCCACGCTCCATTTCCTCGGTCTTTTCTCCGACGGAAACGTTCACTCACATATCGATCATCTCAAGGCTATGATCGTTCGCGCAAAGGAAGAAGGCATCGCAAACGTAAGAATCCACATACTTATCGACGGACGCGACGTAGGCGAGACAAGCGCGCTTGAATACATCAATCCCTTCGAGGAATTTATCGCCTCCCTCTCTGATGACACCTGCTGCATCAAGATCGCATCGGGCGGCGGCAGAATGAAGATAACAATGGACAGATACGAGGCTAACTGGGCT
>CAZMKU010000089.1:0-6417 GCA_964567085.1 uncultured Clostridium sp. | reverse complement strand
ACGTTATCGGTATGAGATACGGTTCTCTCTTCGATGCTACACAGACAATGGTAGCAAAGATCGACGACGACACATATCAGGTACAGGTAGTTTCTTGGTACGACAACGAGAACTCCTACACAAGCCAGATGGTTCGTACGATCAAGTACTTCGCTGAATTGAACTGATTTATTTAGCGCAGAGCATGTGCCACACCAAGTGGCCGCATAGTCTTGACAAAACTTAAGGTTTAATACTTTGATGTTGAAACCCGCCAATTCAGGCGGGTTTCTTCATTTTTATGTGGCACATTAGACGCGCTCGAACTCTCCGCGTACCCTTGTACGCCGACGATAGTCCGATCACGTCTTCTGCATCTAAATCAATCAGTTCAATTTTTCCCACACAAAGAAAAACAAAACGGATGCTTCAATCGAAGCATCCGTTTTGTTTTTTAATATT
This sequence comes from uncultured Clostridium sp., assembly GCA_964567085.1. GTDB lineage: Bacteria > Bacillota > Clostridia > Oscillospirales > CAG-272 > SVTX01. Next base: position 5,976 of record CAZMKU010000089.1, on the reverse strand, counting down.
ATTCCGTAATGATTATTTTACAACGCTCTGCGCGTATCTTACAGCCGCCATTGCGTCGGGGCCGTAAGCATCCGCGCCGATCATATCGGCATATTCTTCATTCAGCACCGCGCCGCCGACCATAACGGGACACTCAATTCCCTCCTCTTTCATAAGAGAAATCGTTTCCTCCATACTCTTTACGGTCGTAGTCATTAAGGCGCTCAAGCAAAGCAGCCTCGCGCCGCTCTCCTTTACCGTATCAACAATAACTCGCGGCGACACATCACGACCAAGGTCGATAACTGAAAAACCGAAGTTTTCAAGCAAAATCTTGACGATATTCTTACCGATATCGTGAATATCACCCTTGACCGTAGCGAGAACTATGGGAGCTTTGCCGTCGTTTACCGACCTTGGCATAGCATCTTTGATTACCGAAAACGCCTCCTGCGACGCGTCGGCGCTCATAAGAAGCCCCGGTAGGTAAATTTTCTTGTTTTCATAGCCCTCCCCGACGATATTAAGCGCGGGAATAATGTGCGAATTGATTATATCCATAGGCGAAGCTATCTTGAGCAGCTCCCCAGCTTCTCTTGCAGCATCAACCTTAAGTCCTTTTATAATCGCATTTTGCAGAACACTCTCGCCGCAAGGCTTTGCCTCAACAGTTTTTACGCTCTGTGTAGCTTCCGCCTTTTGAGTGTTCTCCACAAAGTCTATATATTTCTCGAAATTCGCATCCATTCCCGACAATGCAAGATAAGAATGGTACGCTTTCATAACCTCATAAGAATAGGGGTTCATAATCGCGCAATTAAGTCCTGCCGTCAGCGCCATCGTAAAGAACGCCGCCGTGAGATTATCTCTCTCGGGCAAGCCGAAGGAAATGTTTGAAATTCCAAGGCTTGTTTTAAGCCCCATTTCCGTGATTCTCTCAATAGCTTCAAGGGTTACCTTCGCGCTCTCGGGATTCGACGAAACCGTAAGTGCTAACGGATCGACGATTATATCCTTCTTGTCAATGCCGTATTCTGCGGCTACCTCAACAATTCTCTTTACAATTTCGACCCTTCCCACCGCCGTCTCGGGAATACCCGACTCGTCCATAGTAAGAGCTATGACCGCTCCGCCGTATTTTTTCACAAGCGGGAATATTTTATCCATACTCTCTCGCGAGCCGTTCACCGAATTTACAAGCGGCTTGCCGTTGTAAATTCTCATAGCCGACGCCATAGCCTCGTAATTTACAGAATCAAGCTGAAGCGGAAGGTCGCTTACCGCCTGAATTTCACTTACTGCCGACGAGAGCATACTGACCTCGTCTATTTCGGGCAGACCGACGTTGACGTCAAGAATATGCGCTCCGCGCTCCGCCTGCCCCAACGCCTCGGACAAAATATACGACATATTATTTTCGCGCAAAGCAACCTTTAACTTCTTCTTGCCCGTGGGATTTATTCTCTCGCCAATAAGCGTAGGCGTATTATTTATCTCGTGCGCGTGAGTGTAAGATGAAACTAAAGTATGATTCTTTTGACTTATATACGAATACGGAATTTCCCTTGTTGCATCAAGGGTTTTTCTTATATACTCAGGTGTCGTTCCGCAGCAGCCGCCGAGTATTGCCACACCCATTTCTGCCATCTGTGCCATACAAGCGGCAAAGATGTCGCTATCAATATCGAACGTAGTTTTGCCGTCGCGTTCAACGGGAAGTCCCGCATTTGGCTGAACGATGATCGGCGTAGAAGAATATCTGAGAAACTCCTTTACAAGTCCCAGCATCTGCACAGGGCCGAGCGAGCAATTCATACCGATCGCATCCGCGCCCATCCCCTCAAGCAATGCCACGGTTGCGCGAACGTCCGCGCCCGTCATCTGCTTTCCCGTTGAATCAAAAACGTTCGTTACGAACACGGGCAGATCCGAGTTTTCCTTTGCCGCAAGTAATGCCGCCTTGGTCTCGTAGATGTCGTTCATGGTTTCGATCATAACCAAATCCACGCCGCATTCCACTCCGCATTTTACAGTGTATGCAAAGATCCCGACCGCTTCCTCAAAATCAAGATCTCCGTAAGGCTTGAGCAATCTGCCAAGAGGCCCTACGTCAAGCGAAACATAAATATCTCGCTCGCCCACAGCCGACCTTGCGCATTCGACCGCAGCCTCGATCATAGCCTTGACCGTATCTTTATCATATTTTAAAGTGTTGACGCCAAACGTGTTCGCGGTTATAATGTCGCATCCTGCGGCAATATACTGCTTATGAACGTCAATTATTATATCCTTATGGCTTAAATTCCACATCTCCGAGGCTTCGCCAAGCGTCATTCCCGCCGCCTGAAGCATCGTGCCGAACCCACCGTCGGATATAAGTCGTCTTTTCTTTAAAGCTTCAGTTATTTTCATCAGTTCTGTAAACTCCTATAATCGCGGTAACGGTTTTCGTGGGTGTCATCATTCCACCCGCGCCCAGCGCCGCGCCTATATTTTTCTTTGTATCAAGTATGTGTGCGATGTCCTTTTGATATTCGATCGAAAGGTCTCCGTAGCCTGCGGAAAAACGCGTTTTCGTCCCGTACCCCTCGCTCTCGCAAATGGCATTTATTTGCTCGTTTAAAATATCGCATGCATGCTCGACCGCAGCCGAGCCCACCGCATCCGCGCAAAGTCCCGAAAGGCTTGATCTTGCGGACTCCGCTCTTATAATTCTGTCAACGTCAGCGCCCACCGTTACGGCAAAAACATACGCAAAGCTACACACGGAAAGTCTGTTCTCAAGACTTTTGCTCTCAAATTCAAGCTTACCCAAGCTCATTTTTCCGCCGCCCAAAAGCTTCAGCGGAAGCTTGACAAAGCAAGCGCGCGCTCGCACCGCGCCGCAGACAAGCGCAGTTGCCCGCTCCGCCGCGTCGAATATTTCCTTGTCGGGGACCTTCCCCGCTCGCATAAACGCCAACACTTCTTCAAGAGAAGGTCTGCCCACATCAAATTCAATGACCGAAATACTCATGCCAGAATTTCCGATATATTACTCTTTATCTTCTCGGCAACGTCCGGCTTGTTCATACAATAAACGTGAACCGCGTTTATTCCGTTAGCGTAAAGGTCAATAATCTGTTCTGTGGCATAGGCAATTCCCGCCTGCTTCAACGCCTCGGGGCTTGAGCCGTATCTGTCAACCAAACGAATAATTTTCTGTGGCAGAGCGCTGCCCGAAATGCTCATAGTTCTCTTTATCGTATTGGGATTTGTCACGGGCATAATTCCCGCAACCACGGGAACGTCAATTCCCGCCTCGCGAATTCTGTACATAAAGTTATATAGCACGTCGTTGTCAAAAAACATTTGCGTGGTAAGGAATTCACAGCCAGCGTCAACCTTTTCCTTCAAATGCTTGATGTCATCCTTATAGCTCGCGCTTTCGGGATGTCCCTCCGGATAGCACGCGCCGCCAATGCAAAATCTGTCTCCGCTATGCTCCTTAATATCGTAGATAAGCTGACTTGCATAGCGATATTCAAGCTTGGTCATATCCATACCCGCGACGAGATCTCCGCGAAGCGCCAGAATATTTTCGATCTTAGCATTCTCAAGCTCGTCAAGCTGAGAGTGAACGCGCTCTCTCGTGGACGAAACGCAGGTCAGGTGGGCAAGCGGCTCAATTCCGCAATTTTCCTTTAAATTCTTGGCGATCTTGACTGTATAATCGGACGTGCCGCCGCCCGCTCCGTAGGTTACGCTCATATAAGCGGGCTCAAGTCTTGCGATCCTCTCGGTCGTGGCAATAACGCTCTCAAGCTTGTCCCACGTCTTCGGCGGAAACACCTCGAATGACAGCCCGGGTCTATCGCGTTTGATTATATCTATAAGCTTCATAATTTTCCTCCGCAGATGGCTTTTTTAATAAAAGCCTTCGGGTAAAAGATTTTTATGTCCTTATTTTAACACAAAATCAACACATATTCAATAGAAAAAGAAGAAAAAATGCTATTTTATTCATAATATTTTTTTATCTTATTCCAAAAATGTTTAAAATCTCCGACAGAGAAAAATGGGCAAGGCTATTGAAAAAAATTTCATCATATGATATAATTAGTTCGTATGACCGCATTCGGTTATTGTTCGTGATTTGAAAAAATAATTACTATAAAAACAGGAGGAAAAAAATTTGAAATTCTACTGCGAAGACCAAACCACAGTCCTCTCTTCGCTAAACGCGAGTGAAGAAGGACTCAGCTCCGCCGAAGCCGCAAAACGGCTTGAGGAGAACGGCAAGAACAAGCTTGCCGCTGCCAAGGGCAAGTCTCTCGTTCGCCGCTTCTTAGAGCAGCTTGCCGATCCTATGATCATAATTCTGCTTGTAGCGGCACTTATCAGCGGCGTGCTTGCCGTTGTTGAAAACGAAAGCTTTGCCGACGTTATCATCATTCTTGCTGTCGTTATCGTGAACGCTGTTCTCGGCGTTTACCAGGAAAGCAAGGCGGAAAAAGCGATCGAAGCCTTACAGGAAATGTCCGCTGCAACCTCAAAGGTTTTGCGTGACGGAAAGGTTCAGATCGTTCACAGTGAGGATCTCGTTGTCGGAGATATTATTCTGCTTGAAGCAGGCGACGCCGTTCCCGCAGACGCGCGTATTCTTGAAAACGCTTCTCTCAAGGTAGAGGAGGCCGCTCTCACGGGAGAATCAGTTCCCGTTACGAAATTTATCGACATTATCAACCTCAAGGACGGTGAGAAGGACGTTCCTCTCGGAGACCGTAAAAATATGCTCTATATGGGTAGCACGGTTGTGTACGGACGCGGCAAGGCTGTCGTGACCGCTACGGGTATGGACACGGAAATGGGCAAGATCGCCGAAGCTCTTCAGCAGGCAGAGGACGGAGAAACACCTTTGCAGAGAAAGCTCAATCAGCTCTCGAAGATACTTACCTGGCTCGTTCTCGGCATCTGTATTGTCGTATTCGGCGTTCAGCTTCTCCGCGCAAATAACTTCAGCTTTACCGACACCATTCTTCCTTCCTTTATGATTGCTGTTTCTCTTGCGGTTGCCGCAATTCCCGAAGGCCTTTCGATGGTAGTTACCGTAGTTCTCTCTATGGGCGTTACCAATATGTCCAAGCGTAACGCTATCATTCGCCGTCTTACAGCCGTTGAGACTCTCGGCTGCGCGCAGATCATCTGCTCGGACAAGACGGGTACTCTTACACAGAACAAAATGACCGTCGTTGACTATTTCGGCGAAGATCAGAAGAAGCTTGCCGTAGCCATGGCACTCTGCTGTGACGCCGAGCTTGATAACGACGGAAGCGTAACGGGCGAGCCCACAGAAGCAGCTCTTGTCGCTTGGGCAAATACGCTCGGTATGAAGAAATATGATTTGAAGAATGAATTCCCCCGTTGCGGCGAAGCGCCCTTCGATTCGGGAAGAAAAATGATGTCCACCGTTCACGCCGTTGAAAACGGATCGATTCAGTACACCAAGGGCGCACCCGATGTCATCATCGGCAAATGCACACACTATTTAAAGGACGGCTCTCCCGTTCCCATGACCGAGGAATACAAGGCTGCCATCCTTAAGGCAAACAAGGAGATGGCGGACAAGGCTCTCCGTGTTCTTGCCTGCGCAGAGCGCGTATGGAGTGAGACCCCCGCAAGCTATGAGGCTGACGAGCTTGAAAACGACCTTTGCTTCGTCGGACTTTGCGGTATGATAGACCCCGTTCGCCCCGAGGTAAAGGACGCTATCGTTGAATGCCGTAGCGCAGGCGTTCGCCCCATAATGATAACGGGCGACCACATCGACACGGCAGTAGCTATCGCGAAGGAGCTTGGTATCATTACCGAGGATACCTACGCCATTACGGGCGCGCAGCTCAATGATATGGACGATGCGGAATTTGAGTCCAAGTTCCAGCAGATCAGCGTTTACGCACGTGTTCAGCCCGAGCACAAGACGAGAATAGTCAACGCTTGGCGTAAGGCAGGCTACGT
>CAZMKU010000088.1:0-6742 GCA_964567085.1 uncultured Clostridium sp. | reverse complement strand
TGCCGGGAGGGCAAACTTAGTTAGCGTGATTTGTCCGTTAAGGACATCACGCTACTTGCGCTCTCTGTTTTTTAGCTTTATTTCAAATAACCAAACTCGCTCTGATCTCCGAAATCATAAACTCCCCAAAAGCTCGCTACCGTCTGACCTATCTGGATATTCTCAACTGTCTGTCCGTTGAAAAGCTCGCTGCCGTATCCGTAAGCGAAGATCGGAACGTCTGCCAAGGTATGCTCCTCGGTATTATATGCAAACGCGCCGTCCTCATCGGGTAAAAGCCCACCTGTTTCGTGATCGGCGGTTATAAGAATGAAGGTTTCGGGATTATAGAATGCAAATTCCATAAATCTCGCTATCGCCTGATTAAAACGGAGCACCGCCTCAAACGTCTTATTCATATCGTTATTATGGGAATGCTTGTCTATATGCGCCTCCTCGTACATAAGGAAGAATCCGTCCTCGTCGGATGCCACCTTATTGAGCGTATCCGTAATATGCTTTTCTATGGTCTTATTTATACCGTTCAGAGTATAATAATCATATCCGCAGTCAACTATCGTGCCGTATTCAAGATAAAGATATGTCTGATACTCTACGATCTCAAGCGTGTCATCTCTGTCCATAGTGTGAGCCGAGAAGGTTGCGGGGGTCGCGCCCGTTTTATTCTCCGTTGACATTACCGCCGTTGCCATACCCAAGGTTATAGCAAGCTCGGTAAGAGACTGAATTTCTTCGCCGTCTCGGTTCAGTCCCACGTACTCGTTGTAGGTCTTCGTGCCGCACGAAATTGCCGTACCGCCCGCCGCGCTGTCGGTGACTCCCGAAAGAGACGCGGTTCGGGAAAAGCCGTGGCTTGGGAAAAGATAGCCGTAGAAGAAGCTCTCATTATCGCTATATTCCGTCGTATCCTCAAGCTGCTCGAAAAGCAGGGTATGATTTACACCCATACCGTCTCCGATAAGAATAATGAAATTCTTTGCTTCCTTTACAATGGGCTCGTGTACGGATACGCCGTCGGTCACGGTAACCTCATCGCCCGCATAAAAGCCATACGTATCCACAAAATAGTAAGCCGCCGCCGCAATAATAAAATAATCTCCCTCAAGGGCTATATTTCCGTTCTTTACAAGCATGGAAAACTCAAGTCCCTGACATTCGGCGTCAAGCTCCGCCGATATTTCTCTCGAGGTCTCGCCGACGATTATCTCGTGCTCGCTCACAGCCGCAGAGTCGTCAACCATCTCAAGAGCTATGCCCGAGCGATTCATTATTTCACTTTGAATATATTCAGAGGCGCGCTTGTTGTAATCAAGCCCCTCCGCATCGTAAACTATCTTATAGTCAGCAATACTCACGCCGTTTATCGTGGCGGGATCGCTTTCCGCAACGGGCTCTTCTCCCGTAGTCACCTCATCGGCGCCGCCGAGCGTATCAGAACCGCCTGAATCGGTCGTTACATTATCATCCGTGCATTTGTCTGATCCGCAAGAAGCAAAAGAAAGGATAATCGCCAATATAAGAAAAACAGTAATTAACCTTTTCATAATACCTCCGTTTTATTTAAAACATATCGTGTGTTCGAAAGCTCTGCTCGTCGGCTTTCTCCGCCGCGTCTGCCTTTTCCTTCAATTCCGCGCCGTGACGGAAAACAAAGGAAAGAAGTATGCACGCAATACCGAGAGTAATATCAAGCGAGCTCTCGTTCTCAAAGCTTACGCCGAACATTACGGAAACAACGGTGCTGACAACCATAGCTCCCAAGGGCCACGCGATAACGCGAATGCCAAGCGCCTTGAGCTCGTCAGCTCCGCGGTAGGTAAAGGGCGTACCGTCGTCAAGCTGGTGCTTGAAATAATTACGCGCGTACATCCATACAATTCCCTCGCCCACGAGCACCAACGCCTCGCAGAGCATCATAATGCCCATATCGAATGCGGTGTAATCCATATCCATTTCAACGAATGCCTCCGCGATTATCTCATCGACAAGCTCCATGCCCGACATCGAGAACATCATAATTCCCGATACAAGCGTAATACCCGCCGAAACGAAGATAAGGATCATTATTACCTTCGAAATTATGTATAAAACCTTTGAAATTTTCTGAACCGTGCCTTGTGTCTTCATTACCAAGCCCTCCATATTTTATTTTTAATTCATCAATGCGGCAACCCTTACCATTACGTCGGATATCTTTATTCCCTGCGGACAAAGTCTCTCGCACTGTCTGCAGCCGATACATCTCTCGGGCGCTTTTTCCCCGTCAAGCTCCGAGAATACCGCTTTATCCTTTGACTTTATATATTCGTTATACGCCGCGATTATTACGGGAATATCAAGCCCCGCAGGACATTTTTCGGTACAGTATCGACATGACGTGCAAGGAACGGCGCTCTTCTCGATCATTTTGTCAACGATTTCCATAAGCGTATCAAATTCCTTTTTGCTCAGAGGCTTTTCCTCGGAGAAGGTCGCGATGTTTTCCTCAAGCTGCGCCATATTCGACATACCCGAAAGAGTCATAATTACAGAGTCAAAGCCCTGCAGAAAGCGGAACGCCCACTCGGGAATAGTGTGATCGGGACGGAGAGCCCTAAGCGTCACCTCGTCGTCTGCCTCGAGAGACGCGAGTCTGCCTCCGCGGACGGGCTCCATTACCCAGATCGGAATGTTATATTTACTTACAAGCTCAAGCTTTGCCTTTGCGTCCTGAAGCTTCCAGTCGAGATAATTGAGCTGGATCTGACAGAATTCCATATCCTTGCCGTAAGCGTCAAGAAAGCGCTTCATCGTATCAAGGCTTCCGTGGGTGGAAAAGCCGAGGTGCTTGATCCTGCCGTTTGCCTTCTGGCGCATAAGATAATCGTAAATACCGTATTTCTCGTCGAGGTAACCGTCTATATTATCCTCGCAAACGTTGTGGAAGAGGTAAAAATCGAAATATTCGACCCGACACTTTTCAAGCTGACGCTCGAAGATCTCCTCTACCCTGCCGAGATTGTCCTTACCGAAGCCCGGGAATTTTGACGCCAGATAAAAGCTTTCGCGAGGATATTCGGACAAGGCCTCACCGATCGCAAGCTCCGAATTACCCTTGTGATACATCCAGGCGGTATCAAAATAATTGATACCCGATTCAATCGCATATTTCACCATTCTCTTTGTGGTTTCCATATCAATTTTAGCGTTGTCGCCATCAACGGTAGGCAACCTCATAGTACCGAGTCCCAATGCAGACAGCTTTTTGTTGCCAAAGCTCTTGTAGATCATAATTTCATCCTCACTTTTTATTTATACTATAATTATACCATATTTATCGGGATTTTGCAAGTGCATCGTTTTTTCTTGCAAGCAATACTACGGAAACCGCAAGCGTCAACGCCTCCGACGCGGCAAACGCGAGCCAGACTCCGACGATTCCCATTATGCTTGAGAGCAAAATCGCAAACAGAACTATCGCCACTACGCCGCGGATGATCGAGATAGCCGCGCACTCACGAGGCTTATCGACCGCTCCGAAGAATCCCGCAATTATTATATTCGCACCCGCAAACAAGAAGCCGATACTGTAAATGCGCAAGCCCATCACTCCGTAGTCCTGAAGCGCCGCCGAGCCCTCGCTGTTGAAGATACTGACGATGGGCGAAGCGAAAATACAGCACGCGCCAACAAGAATTACAGACACGGCAGTACCGATAAGTAAGGAATGACGAAGCACGCGTTTTTTAGTATCACTCTCTCCTCTGCCCTCTGCTTCGCTGGCCATAGGCTGAAGCCCCTGCGCGATGCCGTTGTACATAGCGATACAGACGATTGAAATATTAGCGATAACCCCATACGCCGCTACGCCGACGTTACCCGCGACCGATAGTAAAATAAAGTTAAATACAAGTCCCGTGACACCGCTCGCCACCTCGCCGATGAATCCCGAAATACCGAGCATACAGGAAAGATACAGTCTCCTGAGCGAGGGAAGCTTCCATTCGAATTTGATCGTATTCCTCTTGGAAAAATAATGAGCCATACAAATTATAATACTGATTATAGGTGACGCTCCCGTAGCCAACGCCGCGCCAAGCATTCCGAGTCCCATCGGGAACATAAATATATAGTCGAAAACTATATTGAACAGACTGCTGAGCAGCGTTGCGACCATAGCGATCTTAGGCGAGCCGTCGTTTCTCACAAACGACGTTACGGTATTGCTCAGAATAAAAAACGGCGTAAAGCACATAGCCGTACGAAGATACGGCGCGCCCACGGCGACGATATTGCCGTCCGCGCCAAGAAGCATCAATATTTTATCGGGAATTGCAAGCCCGCATACCACGAACGGAATACTAACTGTAATCGCAAAAAAGACCGCGTTTGAAAAATATCTGTTGGCGTCATCTCCTCCCGATGCTTTAATTATCGCGTATCTCGTAGCAGAGCCCGTGCCTATCATTGCGGCTAAAGCAAATATCAGACAATAAAGCGGCAATATCAGATTCAGCGCGCATATTCCGTCCGCGCCGCCAACCACGGATATGAAAAACGTATCCGCTAAAATATAGAGCGACACGCCCGTCATCGCGAAAATGCTCGGAAAAATATATTTTCGTAGTCTTTTTTCTATCATAAATCTCCTCAAAACGCCCCGAGGTCTCGGGGCGTTGATTTTACACTTTGATCTTAACCCATTTGCCTCGCTTGAATCTTATACTCGAGAGAATAAATCTCACGACCTGATCGGCGAGAATTCCGCACCAGACGCCAAAAATTCCAAGGCCTAACGGATAACAGAATATATAGGAAACGACGGTCCGTACCACAGTAACCGAAATCGTCGAGCATATAGCCGTATAAAGCGTATCGCCCGCGCCTCGAAGCGCGCCCGTGTAGATAACCTGAATTATCTGGAACAGGACGATAAGTATCATAAAGTAAACGAGCTTTGCTCCAATATCAACGATATGCGTCTCTTCCTTGAAGAACAAGGTCATTATCCATCTGCCGCCGAGCATAAAGAGCAGCGCCACGACAACCGAGATCGCGCTGCCGACCGTTTGGCACGCCGCTCCATAGACCTTTGCCTTGTCGGGATCCCCCTCACCCAAGCTTTTGCCGATAAGCGCTACCGCCGCGTGCTGTAAGCCGTCGCCAAAGGCAAACGAAATAGTCAGAACGTTCATCGCCGCCTGATGTGCTGCCATAGAGGCGTCTCCGCAATTTGCCGCCATAAGCGCCGTAGCCATAAAGCCCGCGCGCAAAAGTATCTGCTCAATAAATATACTGTAGCCGAATTTCAACAAAACCTTAAAGGCGTGAAGGGTAGGCTTGATCTTCTCTCGGATTATATACTGAATGCTTAAAAATCTGTCCTTCTTGCATACCGAAGCAATACTCATAATGCTGCTTACAACCGTACCGAGAACCGTTGCGATCGCAGCGCCCTCAATTCCAAGCGCGGGAAATCCGAATTTGCCGCCGATGAGAAGATAATTGAATATTACGTTGACCGTATTCGAGGTCACGTTCGTTAGCATAGTGATCTTGGTATTGCCCGCGCCTCTCTGCGCCGAGTTTATAACTATCTGTATGCAATTAAAAATAATACCGCCCATAATTATCCTGAAATACGCTACGGCAGGGCCGTGGGTATTCTCGGACGAACCGCAAAGACGAATAATAGGATCTGCAAAAATCACGAACACGGCGCTTACCGCTATTGCCGCAAAGATCACGAAAATAAGAGAGGTGAGGAGGGTTCTGTTTGCGCTATCCCTTCTCTTCTCGCCATTTCTTCGCGCGACTACGGCGCTTGTCGATACGCTTATCGCGAAAAATATCGCCAGACCTATAAATTTCGGCTGAGTAGTAAGACCTACCGCCGCTACGTATTCAGAGCCCAGCTCGCTCACCATAAGCGAGTCGAGAAGTCCCGCCATCGCCACGAAAAGCGTTTCAACGATCGCGGGCCACGCGAGCCTGAGCGTTTCCGTAATTATTTCTCTATTAAATGGGAAAAGCTTTGACACAAGCTTCCTCACAAAAACCACTTCCTTTTTTGAAATCCATACTTATTATATAACTTTTTTCGATTTAATGCAATATTTTTTCATAAAAAAGTCAAATTAAATAAGAACGGTCAGAAATTTTATTTGACAAGCGGGAATAAGATGTGATATAATGATTTTACAGTTAACAAGTCATACAAGGAGGGTAAAATGAAAAAGAAGTATATTATAATTTCACTCGCAATAATTCTTATTCTCTGTGTGGCCTTCATTTTCAGCAACTCTCTGAAAAACGGAGCGCAAAGCACGGATATGAGCGGCACGGCAAAGGAAATACTCGTAAAGGCTCTGTCGTTTTTCAATATTGATATTGACATCAGCGAGCAGAGCATCCGCACGCTCGGTCATTTTGCGGAATTCTTCGCGCTTTCAATGATACTGACGCTCACGGCAATATTCATCTTCCCTGTTGATTTCAAAAACCTTTTCACGAAAAGGCTGATCATATATTTCTCACCTGTTGTGATATCGTTTCTTATCGCGTGTGTTGATGAATTCATTCAGCTTTTCTCCCCGGGTCGCGCGTGCGATATAATGGACGTGCTCGTGGACGTTATCGGTGCCGCCACGGCAAATCTCATCATAATGGGAATTATATTTATCATATACGCTATAAAAAAACGGAAGGATTAGCGTAGTGCCCTTAAGGACACTACGCGTCGATATAAATCCGCTATCGCGGA
>CAZMKU010000087.1:0-6938 GCA_964567085.1 uncultured Clostridium sp. | reverse complement strand
AGCGTGTGATGTTGTGAACGATAATTCAGACGGCTCGCAAACGGAGGAGACTACGACCGAAGCGCCGACAACGGAAGAAAGAACTTTTGCGGAATTATCTACAGAAGATGAAAAAAATAGAAAATTGTATTGGACGTTGGTTGATTTCTTGGGTATTATAGAGGGGTATGATGAGCCGCTGGAAAGCATTCTCGAGGCTCAGCTTGACAGAAATTTACAACAGGGGCATCAAATGACCCATGTTCGATTTGATGCTTCAAATTATTATTATGTGTGCGCATACTACAGCTATGAGCATTTAAATGAAAATGATAATTATTGTTGTAGAAGGCAGTATACTTGGGTCATTTTTGAAGATGAAAATGATATCTTGGAATATTACAAAGACCTTGAATTCGTTGTGGCGTTTCAAATCAACAAGGCATTATCCGCAATAGATATCGCGACTAATGAAGAGACGATTACTGAAATTGAACATTTTATGCAATATACACCTGAATTTGTCAATGGTATAAATATTGCCGATAAATCAGATGAAGATATAACATATATTTGTTTTGTAGATCCGGATGATAAATATATGTTTGATTGCTCCAAAGAATATCATCATTTTACGTATACGTTGCCATGTATAGAAGTTAACGGAAAATGGTATATTCAGGTTAGTAATGATGATTTAACTGTTGAGTTTGGAAAATACTATGATGATTTGATAGGAATTTCAGAGGAGTATAACGATAATTATACAATAATTGAGTTTAACGATTTTGCGGAAGCGGTTTTAAACTCGAATTCCGTACAGGTGAATTGATGTAAAACAAATTATATATAAAAATATCCGCCGTGGAGTGATCCGCGACGGATATTTTTATTTAATTTCCGTGAAAAGCTCGCGGATCTTGTCCTCGGGCTCGTCGGAGCGGAGCTTATCCGTGGCGTAAGCCTTGCGGAGCAAGTCCTGCGGAATATAGGGGTCGTACTTTTCAAATATCGGTATCTCGCCGCCCTCGACAAGCTCGTGCGGGTTTATGCCGTATCTTTCGATGTCCTGCGCCAAGTGCGAGATAAGATAATCGGGGGAGGTCTTCTCCATTTTGAAGGTTATGTAGTAACAGCCCTCAAATTCAATGCCTGAGATATTATATTTTTGAGCGTTGGCGCGCAAGTATTTTCTCAAGGTACGGAACGAGCGAGTGCCAAGCCATGGGAAAAGGCAATATGAGTATCCGCCGAGATGCACGAGCGAGTGGTCGAGCATCCCCGTGTTTCTTGCGCATCTGCGCGCAATTTCAAGGCGCTTTTGCGCGTTTTCCTTGAGATAAGGATAAGCCGTGTCCTCTATGAGAACCTGCTTCATGCGCATAAGGATTTTGGTGTGTATCTCCCCGAAGTCGCCCGGCCATGAAATTTCCATTTTGCCGTCGACTTTCTTTACGTAGATAAGCTTTCTTTGAACGTCAAGCTCCTCGACCTCCCAGACGCGACCTGCCAGAGCAAAGCGGTCGCCAACGGGCGGCGGAGTCGTGATAGTTCCTATTTCATCCGAGCCGCAACGAACCGTGAAGTCCTCGCTGTCCTTGAATACCGCGAAGAACTTGAAGCTGCGGAGAAGCCGCTCTCCCGCAAGACCGATTATAAGCCCGCCGATCTCGGTCAGCTGAATATAGTCGCAGTTGAGCATTGATACGATAAGCTCACGGTAATCCTCACGGCCGACGTGTAAAAACGGCGGCAGAGTGAGGACGCGTTCTGCCAGCGCCTTGGGAGAGAGCTCGCCGCTTGATGCCAACACACTCAACGTCTGGTGGAACAGCAGGCTCATGGGCATCTTTTTTATAGACGGCGGCTCGATAAAGCGTTCCTCAATGTAGAGCTGAATTATCGCGATACCGCGAAGCAGCTCCCACGGTATCAGCTGGGGCAGGGGGGTGTTCGGCAGAGCCTCCTCCTCGCGAAATACCATCATCATCTCGGGCGGCATATCTCTTCTGCCCGAGCGCCCGAGTCTTTGCAGGAAATTTGAAACCGTGTTCGGCGCTTGCATCTGCAAAACTCTTTGCAGCTTGCCTATGTCAATGCCAAGCTCCATCGTGACCGTCGCGCAGGTCGTGATATTTTCCTCGTTATCGCGCATTTTCATTTCCGCCTCCTCGCGCAGAGACGCCGAGAGATTGCCGTGGTGAATAAGTATGCGCGAGTCGTTATCTTCGCGAACGCGGGCTATCTGGCGCATCGTGGCGCAGATATATTCGGTCTCCTCGCGGGAGTTTGAGAATACAATGGACTTTGTGTCGCGCACGCAGTCGTAGGCGTATTCGTACCCCGGGTCGATTTTGGGGACAAGAACCTTCGGCTTATCGTCGGGCGGAGCTTCGTCTCCACGGGTTTTGTCATCAATGGAAACGGTGTCAGTATCGTCCGCCTTGGATTTGTATTTTTCTGCCTCGGGATTTTCAATGTAGAAATGCTCAAGCCCCAAGCGCCATTTTATCTTTTCGTTTTTGAATATAGGCGTATCAACGGCTCTGCCCGTGTCGGCGGCAAGCCATTCTGCCGCAAGCGAGGGGTCGCCGACGGTTGCAGAAAGACCGATCCTGCGCGGATGATAGCCGATAAGACGTGCGATACGCGAGAGCTGACAGATGATCTGATTTCCTCTGTCCGTGCCTGTAAGCGTGTGTATTTCGTCGATCACAACAAAGCGCAGGTCGCCAAAAAGACGCGGAATGTCGTTTGAGCGGTTGATAAGCATAGCTTCTAGCGACTCGGGGGTTATCTGTAGGATGCCGCGAGGCTTGTCGAGAAGCTTTTTCTTGTGCGAAGCCGAAACGTCGCCGTGCCAGTGAGTGACCTCCACACCCGACATATCAAGTATTTCCCGCATGCGCTCGAATTGGTCGTTTATAAGGCTTTTTAAGGGCGCGATATAAAGCACGCCCACCGAATACGGAGGAGCTTCATTAAGGAGCGAGAGAATGGGGAAAAACGCCGCCTCGGTCTTTCCGCTCGCGGTTGACGAGGTAAGCAACAGATTGTTGTCAGTATTGAAAATACTGTTTGCCGCCTCAAGTTGAACTGCGCGAAGGGACTCCCAGGAGTGCGCGTATATATATTCTCTTATATAGTCGGGAAATCTTTCAAATATCCGTTCGCTGTTCATAATCAATCTCCATTAAAATTCAATGTCTGCCGCAGTATATGTTCTGTTCTGCGGGGGATTTACAGGTGCTACGGGCTCTCCGTCGCCAATATCCGCGTGCGAGAGCGTTACACTCTTGCCGACAACGTCGGAAAACTTCGCGTCGGGATTTTGCATTAAAATATTGAGCACTGTCATATAGTCGCGGAGCATTTCGCGAGGAGTTATCATACTGTCAGCGCCCGCGCGTGAAAGACAAATGTTCAAAAATTCAATCCTTTCCTCGTCCGTGATCGTGCATTCCCAATTGTAATACTGGCAGTAGAGGGCAGTTACACGGCAGATGAGCGCGTAAAGCTCGTCGTCTGAAAGTCGCTTGAGTCGGATAACGGGGCCTATGAGGTTCTTGAATCCGTCAAGAGCAAATCGGCTGTCGCAAAGACGGGAACGAAGCGCCTCGTAGCTGAAAAGTCCGCGGCGCGTGTCCTCGAGGAACTGCGGAGTTCCGCCGAAGATTATATCAAGTCCCGGAGAACGGCCTTGGAGCGTGTCGTTGAACATGGAAAGAATCTTTTCGTAGTTGTTCTCTCGGCTGATCCTGTGGGGGATCTTGTAGAGGTTAACACATTCGTCAATGAACACGACGAGTCCGCGATAGCCTATTTTCTTTGAGAGCGCCGCCCAGAGCTTCAGAAAGTCATACCAGTTGTCGTCGTCGATAATGACGGACACCGAAAAGCCGAGTGCGCGCTTTGCCTCGGTCTTGGTCGCGTATTCGCCGCGAAGCCAACGGATACAAGCGCTCGCGCGCTCGCGGGCCGTCTCGCCGTCGTCCATCGTCGCCTTGTGATATTCAATGATAACCTTTGTAAAATCAAAGCCGCCAACGAGGAATTCAAGTGAGGAAAGCTCGCCCGAAATCCTTTTCGTAAGCTCGGAGTAAAAAATATCGTCGTCGGTCGAGATGCCGTTCTGGATAAGCTCGTTCTTCATCTGTCCTATCCAGCGGGAAATGATCTTTGAGAGCGCGCCTCCGTCGGGAGAGGACTTTGACGCGAGGTTCTTCATAAGCTCGCGGTAGGTCGCAACACCCGAGCCGCCCGTGCCGTATAGACGGCGTTCGGGGGAGAGGTCGCAGTCGGCGGTCAGAAAATCGCGCTCAAGCGCGTAGCCGCGCACAAGCTGGATAAGAAAGCTCTTGCCGCTTCCGTATCTGCCAATAAGAAACCGCATAGCGCCTCCGCCCTCGTTTACTTGCTCGAGGTCGGACAAAAACGCGTTTATTTCGTCTGCCCTGCCGATCGCGATATATGGCGCGCCCGATCTTGGTACTACGCCCGCCGATACGCTTGAGAGCAGGGAAGAAAGTATTCTTCTTGGTACTATAGGTGTTGTGTTGCTGTTCGTCATTTTTCCTCTCCTTATATGAGGTGCAAGTAATCTTCAATAACCGTGTAGCCATCACCGTCGCTCTCGAGAATTATGTCTCCCGTGTTTTCGACAGCGATCTCGTTTATAATATCCGCAAGCTCGTCGAGAGTCTTTCCGTGATCTTTAGCGTAATCTCTTGCCGCTTGTGCCGAGCCGTCGCGACAAATTATCAAAAATTCGCGGTATTCTCCCCAAATGGAATCAGCTGTTTGCGCGGCGGACAGTGAGGACAGCGCCAAAGGCGTCTCCAACTCTGCGCTCTGCACTCTGCATTCTGCACTTTTCAGGACGCCGCTTTCCACAAGAGCTTCGCTCTCTGCTCTCTGCGCTCTGCATTCTGCATTTTCACAAAACGCTTCCGTGAGCTTCTTTGTGGTTTCCCAAGAGCGAGCCTCGATCTCCTTCGCGCTTGAAAGGGAAAGCTCTCTTTTCGGTATGTCGTAAAGCCTGTCGTATTCCGCCGCTTCTTGCTTTTCGCTCTTGTGCTTCGCATAAGTCTTAAGAGCCGAAAATTCATGCGAAACCAAAGCGAAATAGCTGTCTATTACGTTCGTTATTTCGTTCGGCAGCTCTCCTAAAGCAAGCGAGGTGCGAATACCGAGCATGGCGCGGAGCTTGTTTTCGGCATATCGGATAGCGTCGGTTACGACACCCGAAATGCAATTTATGGGGAAGTAGCTTACAAGTATTCTCGCGCTCGGCGCGCAGAACTCAACTCTGCCGTCAAAAAGCTTTCTGTCCGAGAGCTTGGTTGAGAAGATACCCGAGGCGTTTTTTGCTATCGCGTTATATGAGTCGTCGTTTATAAAGCACTCGTGGATAGCCGCGAGGATGTGCTTGTCAAACGCGGCCTTGTTATCGTCGTAGAATTTTGACTTTTTATAGTTGTAAATTGACACGTAATTTACGGCTATCGGGGCGTAAAGTCCTCTGTTGCTATCGTTGAGCCCCAAGAAAAATTCGTCGGCTATATGCTCGAAAACAAAGTGGGGAAGAATCTCGAGAATTTCCGCCGTCGGACATTCAAGCCTGTGAAGCATACAGAAATCCGATATTATTCTCGCCATATAGACCTTGCCGACGGGGTTGTCAAAGCAGACCCTTGAAATGTTGATAAGATCGGAGAGCCCCTTTTTTATATTTTCGCCATCGGCGGCGGTAACTATTTCCTGAACGTAGAGCTTAACGTAAGAAATATCGGTTGGAATAAGCTCGCCGCGGCGGATATTTTCGCGCCACCAGAGGTAGTAATTAAGCTGGGCGCGAGTCATCGCGGAATATCTCGGTGAGTGGGCGTAAAAGCTTACGTAATCGCAGGGAGCGCCTTTACGGTCAATAAGCGCCGCGCGTTCGCGCATAAAGAGCGCGCTCGGGTTGAAAATGCTTTTATCCTTGTCGGTCGTAGTGATCTTGATTTTGTTTATGAAAATATTCTCGGGCGTGTACTCAAGCGCCGTGTCGGGCGTTGAGAAGCTGACCTTCTTTTCGGGAATTTTGAAGCTTGTTTCGGGTGATTTTGCGCCCGTGTTATCTGACTCGATAAGAACGCCCTCGGGCGTGGATCTTTTGTGAATGGGATAGCGGGGAGTGGGTCGGGAGACGGTCGCTTTGTCCGACAGATCCCAGAAATCACTGTCGCCTATGTCCGTGCGGTTATAATATTTCTTTGTGTCAGACATCTCTACCCCTCCGTTTCCGTATTTTTCTTAATATATAATTATAACATGCTTTTTTTGTTTTGTCAAGTTGCGGTCTGTCGCAGTCACTTGACAAGAAATACCTTTTGGTGTATAATAAATTCAAAGAAATTCAAGCAGAGGGAAATTATGATAAAGCAATATTTTTTAGTCGAAATAGATGAGAATACTTACAGAATTGAGTATTCGTACTCCAAGCTTCTCGGTAAAACCACGTTTGCGGTAAACGACGATGAGTTTTCTACCAGAGGACACGCCCTTGGCATAGGCGTTGCGCGAAGCGAGATGATAATGATAGGTATGACGCAGGGCGCGCTTTCTATCGACAAAAAGGGAAGAGCCAGACTTATCTGCCGCGATGCCGATGCCGTTCGTGAGGTAAGTGAGTTTGAGGGCGATGAGCCCGAGGAATAAAAAAGAGCAAACACAACTTAGCGTGTTATCCTTAACGGAGAACACGCTAAAACTAAGTTTGCCCTTTGGGCAAGTGAAGTTATCTTCGATAGTGAAGTTCACTTCGTGAGTGAAGTTTCGCCTAACGGCGAAGTGATGGGCAAACTTAACTTCACTGCGAGCGTAAGCTACGCGACTTCACTGTGCATAGCACAACTTCACTTTGGCGCCAGCAAAAACTTCACAGGCAGAAAAAGAGCAACCACATAAGGTTTTTA
>CAZMKU010000086.1:900-6995 GCA_964567085.1 uncultured Clostridium sp. | reverse complement strand
GCCCGCGTCGCGCAGAGCCTCGGTCAGGCATGCGCAGTGCTCATAGGGTACGTCGTCAAATACCGTCACCAGCACCTTGGTGCCGCCGGTGTACAGATCGGGGATCAGATGATGAATGGTCAGGAAGTTTTCCAAGGTGACATCACCCAAGCCGTAGCCCACGCCGCTGATCTGATTCTTGACGAAAAGACCAACCAGATTGTCATAGCGACCGCCGCCGAACATGGCGCGGTTATTCTCGGGAGCGAGGTCGAATACCTCAAATACGGTGCCGGTGTAATAGTCAAGGCCGCGCACGATACCGAAATCAAAGGTGCAGTAGCGGTCAAGACCCATCTTACCAAGCATTTCAAACAGGCTGGAAAGCTCCTGCGCACCGCGGCTTTCGGGGCAAAGTGCGGTCGCCTCTGCGGCACTCATGCCGTACAGAGAGTCGATCTTGGCGATCTGCTTGGCGTCAATACCCAGCTCGCCCATTTCCTTTTCGTAAACCTCGCGCGGGATCTTATTCTTCTTATCCACAACCTTGGAGACCTTGCGCGCACGCTCCTCGCCCTCGCCCGCAATGGTGGCAATGACGTCGTTGAAGAAACGGCGGTTGTTGATGTGCACACGGAACATGGTCTCGTCCGCACCAAAGGCACGCAGAATGCGGATGGCGCTGGTGATGGCCTCCAGATCTGCCTCATAGCCATCGCAACCGAAAATATCCACGTTGACCTGCCAGAATTCGCGCAGTCTGCCTCTTTGCGGCTTCTCGTAGCGATAGCAGTTGGGCATGGAAAACCACTTTAAGGGGAAATTGAGCTCACCGATCTTGGCGGAAACCATACGCGCAACGGTGGGAGTCATTTCGGGACGGATGGCCAGATTGCGGTCAGCTCTGTCGGTGAAATGGTAGGTCTGCTCGTTGGCGATCTCCTCACCGCTCTTGGCGGCATAGAGCTCCAGAGACTCTAACATAGGTCCTGCATATTCGTCAAATGCGGCGTCCTCCAGCGTCTTGCGGATCTTACCGAAGAACCAGTTGCGCAGAACCATCTCGCGCGGATAAAAATCTCTTGTACCCTTGTAGGGCTGTGTCGAAAGCAATTTCATGTTTGTTTCCTCGTTTTTCGTGTCAAAAATATTAATCATATTATTATACCATACAAGGATGCGGCTTGTCAATCACAAAGCCCCTTTCCCCTTCCCCGAATCCAAAATATTTTTTAAAATATTTTTGCCCGATTTTCACATATTCTTTTCAAAAAGGGCTTGCAATTTTCAAAAGGTTGTGTTATAATATAGCCCGTGCTATAGAAATGGGCACATTTCATATGGAGAGATAGTTCGCCTGCGGCGAAAATTCGCTGCGCGTGTGCGAAGTGGATGCGGCGTATGCCGAGCCATTCGATATCTTGCTCCGTATGAAATTGAAAATTTCATACGGAGAGATATCGAAGTGGTCATAACGGGGCTGACTCGAAATCAGTTTGTGCTAACGCACACGAGGGTTCGAATCCCTCTCTCTCCGCCAAATAAATAAAGAGGTGCTTTTGCGCCTCTTTATTTATTTGCCGAAGGCATTACATTCGAACCCTCCGCGAGCCGTAGGCGAGAGACGTTTTGCGGTTCGATTGCTTAGATTAAAAATATGCCTTGCCGCAAAACTTGGTTCAGAATCCCTCTCCGCAAAAAATCAAATCTCCCCTTGCAATATTTCCATTTATGTGTTAAAATATAACATAGAGACAAATAAACCCCAAGAAAGAAGAAAAATATGAAAACAATCAAGCTTTTATCAATTATTTTGTGCTTGGCTATGCTTCTCCCCGTTCTCGTTGCTTGCAACAAAAAAACTGACGGCGACGAGCAAATAACCACGGGCGAGGAAACAACAACCGCTCCCAAACAGCCTGCCGACAACGGCGAGACGACCGAGGACGTAACGACCGCCCCCGAGGAGCTTTACGAAAACGAGGAGAGCTTTGTCAGCTTCGTTTCCTACGACAAGGAGTCGGCGAGCATTTTGACCCTCGGAGCTAACCACTCCATAGCGGGCAAATTCACAATCCCCGAAGGCTATCTTGAACAGTTGAACGCGATGATGAATGAGATAGGTGACGTTGTTTTCTCCCTTTACGTATGGGACACCGACTTCAAAACAACGGTTGCGGGCGAGCCCATTAAGCAGAAAACATACCTCAAGAGTGAGCTTGAGGTGTACGTGCCCTCGAGCATGTACAACATGGAGCTTAACTTCGAGGAAAACGAGGTCGGCGCGGGCACGTATCTCTACGTTCTCACCCCCGTTGAAGACTCCGAAAATATTGCAACGATTTTTATGGGCGGACCTTGGCCGACTAAAAAGACTCCCGAGGAATATCAGCAGTTCGAGCTCCGCTCATTTATAGACGGCGATCGCTCCACCTCCCAGGTGGCTCAGTCCAGCTTTGTTTATATAAAGCAGGTTCCGCAGACGGAAGCGGAGGAGCAGCCCCTCCCCACCGAAAAGGATGCCGAAGGCACGGCAAAGGTAATTCTTATCGGCGGTCAATCCAACGCGGAGGGCGTATCCCCCGTAAGCTCTCTCCAATCGGGCGTCAGCGCGGAGAAATTCCTTGAATATACGAACGGCTATTCCAACGTGCAGATAATGTACAACAACCTCAGCGGCATCAACACAAGCGAGGGCTTCGTCAATACGGCAGTTGGTCAAGGCTCAAGCACCGAGCATTTCGGCCCCGAGCTTGGTATCGCGGAATATCTCGCGGAAAATTTCCCCGATGAGAAATTCTACATTATTAAATACGCCCTGGGCGGCTCTATTCTCGAAACACAGTGGTATAACGCGGCGAGCGGCGAAGCCTGTGAGCTTCTCGAGGGCTTTACCGCGTTCGTTCAGGAGGGACTCGACTTGATCGAGGCCGAGGGCCTCACGCCCAAGATCGTAGGCTTCGTGTGGAATCAGGGTGAGAGCGACGCTATCTGGCTGCCCCAATCGTCGAGATACTATGCAAACCAGGAGGGCCTTGTAAATTACGTTCGTACAGCCTTCGCCGATTACGCGTCCGCCAAGGGCATCGGCTTTATGGATGCGGGAATTCGCGGCAACGTGTGGAATGCATACAAAAACATAAATCTCCAGAAATACGCCTTCTCTCTCACGTCCCCCATCAATTTCTACATTGAAACTCTGGACTACGACATTATCCGGACACCCAACGAGGTCAACGACGTGGCGCATTACAACGCTCTCGGCATGATAAAGCTCGGTCAGCTTTACGGCGAGCAGATCGCGAAGATGCTGGGATAAAATATACAAAAAAAGAGGACGGAGAACCCTCGCGGTCTCCGCCCCCTTTTTTTCAATCAGGGCTTCCGTTGGCACGGAAGCCCTTTTGTTATGAGATAGCTCACAACTCTCTATCACAATATTTAAAAATTTCCCGTCTTGTCATTACATATCCACGATTATCGCATTTCTTATCTTTACTACACGGCGGTCGTAGGTGATAAGTCCGTTGGTTTCGTCCTCAACGTCGGTTATCTGCGTCAGGATCGCGCCCGAAAGACCGTTCTTTATGTTCGGAATCACCTGCTCCGTGTAAAGCTCGCGGAGCATTTTTTCAAACTCATCGGCAGTTTTTGCGCTTCCGTAGCCATAGTTGTTGTCAAGATTGAAAATATGCCCCTCGACCTTATGGGAATAGCCGCCAAACTCGGACAGAAACACGGGTCTTTCGCGCTTTTTGTCCTTTACCTTGACCCTCTTGAAATATACGTGCTCGCTTTCAACGTCGCTCTTTTTGGGCTTGAACCAACCCGAAGCCGTGTCAATGGGGCGCGAGCCGTCCATTCGCTTCAGCGCCTCGTACATTTCGCTCGAGCAAAACTGTCCCCAGCCCTCGTTAAAGATAGTCCACATACAAATACAAGGATGATTTTTGAGCTGCTCCACCGTCCTTATCATACCGTCGATAAACGCCTCCCTGCTCTTTGGCTTGCGATGCAAGCCCTTGTCGGACAAGGATTTCATTCCGATCGTCGGCAACGCGGTATCGCGCAAAAAGCTGTATTTTCCGTTGTTGACCATGTCCTGAACGACGATCATTCCGAATTTGTCGCAATAGTAGTAAAACGCCTCGGACTCGACCTTGATGTGCTTGCGCAAAGTATTAAAACCGAGTCTTTTAGCGGTCAGAATATCGTTTTTGTAGCACTCGTCCGATGCGGGCGTAAAAATTCCGTCGGGAAAATAGCCCTGATCGAGCAGGCCGTTCAGAAAATAAGGCTTGCCGTTAAGGCAGATCCTCGGCTTGCCGTCGATCACCCTCACGGAGATCTCGCGCAAAGCGAAATAGGAGCTTATTTTGTCCTCCCCGCATTCAACCGTAAATTCGTAAAGATTGGGGTTATCGGGGGTCCAGAGCTTGATATTCTGCGGCTTTATTATCGCAACGCCGCCCGAAAAGCTTTCTCGTCTTTCGGTCTCGCCGTCAACAAAGGTAATAACGCCCTCGTCGCAGCCGTTGACCCTTATTCTCGCGCCGTCAAGCGTTGTAGTGATTTCAATGCTCTTGATATATTTCTCGGGAACGCTCTCGAGCCAAACGCTCTGCCAGATGCCCGAGACGGGAGTGTACCACATACCGCCGCGCTTATTCGTTTGCTTGCCGTACGGCAGGATCGCATCATCGAGGTTGTCCTCTACGTAAAGCTCAATTCTGTTTTCACCATCGCGAAGCTCGTCGGTTATATCGAAGCTGAAGCTATTGTAGCCGCCGATATTGCCGCCAACCCTCTTGCCGTTCACATAGCATTCGCACGCCTGATCAACCGCGCCGAAATGCAATATCACTCTGCCGCGGTTGAAGTCTTCGGGCAAGGAAAAACCCTTTTTATAGGTGTATCTCGGCGCTGTGTCAAGCACTCTGCCAATACCCGACAGAATACTTTCAGGACAAAACGGCGCTTGAATTTTATACTTTTCGTCGCCAAAGTCAAGCTCCCACTCTCCGTCAAGAGAAATAAACGATTCTCTTTTGAGCAGAGGTCTTGGATATTCGCGGAAAGGCGCTTCGCCGCCGAGAACTCTCTCACCCTCGGGGGTATATAACTGTTTAGTTTTAATGTCCATTTTTTATTTCTCCTAAAAAGTCATTGTGAATAACTCGGTATGCGGGGA
The DNA here is from genome assembly GCA_964567085.1 of uncultured Clostridium sp. GTDB lineage: Bacteria > Bacillota > Clostridia > Oscillospirales > CAG-272 > SVTX01. The sequence continues at coordinate 1,825 of CAZMKU010000086.1, read as the reverse complement.
GATATTCGCGTCTGAATTTATCGGAATGGTGTATTGCGCAATAGCCGCCTGCGCACCAAATTGCAGCATCGCGATCAAAATCCTCGATTGACAGCCCTATTTCCCCGCTCCCTATAAGCTCCCTTGCAACCGCCAGCTTCTGCTTGATTTTCTCCACACCCTCGGGCTCGGGTCTTGCAGAACGCACGAACATATCCGCAAGCTCCTCCGACGTAAAATATTTTCCAATACAGGCAAGGTGAACTCGGCTGTAATTACCGTCAAGCGGCTCGATCAGAGGCTCCCGCGGGATCATATCCGCATATTCGTAACGAATATATTCGAGAACGCGCTTGCGATCCGACACAAAATGCTCGCAGCCGCACGCGCTCTGAAATATGAACTTTAAAATATCGGCTACCTGAAGCTCGGGATATTTCCTGTAATGCTCCAGCAAAATAGCGCGAGTTCTTTCTGTGCAAGGCATAATTTTCTCCTTTGTAGGTTTATGTATATAGTATAGCACGAAATCACAGGATTTGCAAGCCGTTTGGCGCAAGCGCATCAAAAAGCCAAAAAATTTTTAAAAAAGCTATTGCAAAATACAAAAAAGTGTGATATAATACTCGTGTTGTATATTCAGGGGTATAGTTCAGTCGGTAGAACACCAGTCTCCAAAACTGGGTGTCGTGGGTTCAAGTCCTTCTGCCCCTGCCAAAGCAAAGGTCGCCATATGGCGACCTTTTTGCTTTGGCAGGAACAGAAGGTTACGACGAACCCACGGTTCGCGAAGCGAACTCGCGGCGAGCTTGCTCGCGTTGAGCTGTCAAAGACAGCGAAACATAGGTTCAAGTCCGTTAAGCGCCACCGCCCAAACGGACTGCCTTGGGCGCGACCTTTTTGCTTTGGCAGGAACAGAAGGTTACGACGAACCCACGGTTCGCGA
>CAZMKU010000086.1:0-800 GCA_964567085.1 uncultured Clostridium sp. | reverse complement strand
AGCGAACTCGCGGCGTATATCATCAAGGGCGGCAAGCCGCCCTTGTATCTCATTACGCGCCGGCGTGCATTCCTCCTGCGACTTGATGATATGCAATGCTTCGCATTGATGATATACACGCCTTCGGCGTGATTGGGACGCGTGAGTTCAAGTCCATACGAAAACTCTTAAAAATATCTTTTTGCATGCCTTTCACAAAAATGAACTTTTGGTACGGACAGAGAACCTCGGATGCTTTAGGCAAAAATTACCCAAGTTTAAGAATTAATTAAAAACTAATTCTTGAAAAAATTGAAGGGGTATGCTATACTATAAGTGTAACAAATAACCTCAGATGCAATCAAATTCCATAGAAATCATTTAAATTCTTGTTTAACAGGAAAATGATGCGGATCGGTATTTGTAAAAACGCGGATATTATTTAGGTTACAGTTAACTCGCAAAGGAGGGCATTTTATGAAAAAAACAATATCATTGGCACTTGTCTTAGTTATGATCGCTTCGCTGCTTGCAGGATGCGGAGGCGGTACATTGCCCGGTGGAAATGACGGCACATTGCCCGAGGGGATGAGCGTTAATGACGCGGTCAGGATCCTGCTTGCAAATGAGCGTCTGAACGCGCAGCTTCTCCAAACCGACGGAGATATCTTTGAGAATGGCGTTGAGGTCATGAGCAATCTGGCAAAAACCGCCATTGACAATTTGTCTGCTTCTTACGTGGGTAACAGCACTCCTTCTGTCACACAGCTCTCATCCGTCCAAAGCTTATCTACCGTGCTTGAGGGCGATTATAGCGGCAA
>CAZMKU010000085.1:0-7029 GCA_964567085.1 uncultured Clostridium sp. | reverse complement strand
GAGGATCTGCTTGACGAGCTTGAGGAGCTGCTTATTATGTCCGACCTCGGCGTTTCTGCGACCGAGGAGATAATCGACGAGCTTCGCGATAGGATCAAGGACGGCAGACTTAAGGAAAAGGAGCAGGTCATATCCTCGCTCAAGGAGATCATCTCCGAGATGATCGGCGAGCATAAGGGACTCGAGCTTAACACGACTCCCTCCGTAATTCTCGTTATCGGTGTAAACGGCGCGGGTAAGACCACGTCCATCGGTAAGATATCAAAGAGACTTCGTCTGTCAGGCAAAAAGGTAGTCGTGGCGGCGGCTGATACGTTCAGAGCGGCGGCTATCGAGCAGCTTGAGGTTTGGTGCGAGCGCGCCAAGGTCGATATGGTAAGACAGAATGAGGGAAGCGACCCTGCTGCAGTTGTTTTCGATGCTATAAGCTATGCAAAGAAAAAGCAGGCGGACGTTCTTATTATTGATACTGCGGGCAGACTTCAGAATAAGACAAACCTTATGAACGAGCTTGCGAAGATAAATCGAGTAATTGACAGAGAGCTTCCGGGCGCATCGAGAGAGAATCTGCTCGTGCTTGACGCGACGACGGGACAGAACGCGATAATTCAGGCAAAGGAATTTTCCAAGGCTGCGAGCATTACGGGTATTACGCTCAATAAGCTCGACGGCTCTGCCAAGGGCGGTATTGTGATTTCCATCAAGCGCGAGCTTGGAATTCCCGTTAAGTTCATCGGTGTCGGCGAGAAGATAGACGATATGAGAGAATTTGACGCAAAGGACTTTGTTGACGCGCTTTTTGAATGATGAGGAGCTTTAAATGAAAATAGTACTTGCATCAAGAAATCAGAAAAAGAAAAAGGAGCTGCTCACACTCCTCTCGCAGTATATTGATAATATTGAAATTCTCTCGCTTGACGAGGTGGGAATTTACGGCGAGATCGAGGAGGACGGCGAAACCTTTGAGGAAAACGCGCTTATCAAGGCGAGATGCGCGGCAAGCTCGGGATATATCGGCGTTGGCGACGACTCGGGACTGTCCGTGGATGCGCTCGGCGGCGCGCCGGGTGTTTACTCCGCAAGATATGCGGGCGAGCATGGCGACGACGACGCTAACAATCAATTAGTGCTCAAAAATCTTGCTCCCTTTGAGGACAAGAGCGCGAGGTTCGTTTGTACGATCGCGTGTGTTTTCCCCGAGAGCTACGGCAAGATTGAGCCTATCGTAGTTCGCGGCGAGGTACTTGGAGAAATTACAGAGAACAGAAGCGGTAACGGCGGCTTTGGCTACGACCCCTATTTCTTCTATCCTCCGTTTAACAAGACGCTTGCTGACGTAACGCCCGAGGAGAAGAACGCTGTAAGCCACAGAGGAAAGGCAGTAAAGCTTTTGGCGGAAGAATTAAAGAAAATAAACATACAGTAATTTGGAGAAAATAAATGATAACATCAAAACAGAGAGCATATCTTCGCTCGCTTGCCGCAGATTGTCCTGCAATTATGCAGATCGGCAAGGCGGGCATTACGGAAAATCTTTGTAAGACTCTTTATGACGCGCTTGAGGCAAGAGAGCTTATAAAGCTTACGGTTCTTGAGAATTGCGAGCTCACGCCCCGTGAGGCTTGCGACCAGCTTTGCGAAATACTTGAAGCCGAGGGCGTATCCGTCGTTGGCAGAAAGATCGTGCTTTACCGCGAATCCGAGAACAAGAAGACTATTGAGCTTCCTAAAAAGTAAGCTATGAGAATCGGTATTTTTGGCGGAACGTTCTCGCCCGTGCATAACGGACACATCTCTGCCGCAAAGAGCTTTATGGAGCAGATGTGGCTTGATATGCTTTTCGTAATACCTACGGGAAATACTCCCCACAAGGAAATGAGTGAGGGCGCGACATCATACGACAGACTTCGTATGTGCGAGGCGGCATTTGCTGGCATTGACGGTGTGATTGTCAGCGATATGGAGATGCGCCGCGAGGGTAAGAGCTACACGGTAGATACTCTCCGTCAGCTTTATGACCCCGAGAATCGACTTTTCCTGCTCTGCGGAACGGATATGATGCTCACGCTTGACAAGTGGCGTGAGGCCGACGAGATATTCAAGCTTTGCTATCCCGTTTATATGCGCCGCGAAAACGATGAGATAATAACTAATCTCATTATTAAGAAGAACGCGGAATATAAGGAAAAGTACGGCAGAATTGCTACTCGAATCACGGGCGACGCGGTTGTAGTATCGTCAAGCGAGGTAAGGGAGAAAATCAAAAACGGCGAGGATATATCAGGGCTCGTACCCGAAGCGGTTGAAAAATATATCAAGGAAAAGGGGCTTTATTTATGAAAATAAGCGAAGAAGCCCTTGTGACCTTAAGAGAAAAAATATCGGGCAGAATGAGCGGAAAAAGACTTGCGCACACGCTTGCCGTTGAGAAAATGGCGGTGCGGTTGGGAAAGTTATATTGCCCCGAAAAGCTTGATATTTTGGCGGCGGCAGCTCTGCTCCACGATATAACCAAGGAGCTTTCCGTCGAGGAGCATATCGCGATATGTGAAAGGTTGGGTGCGGAATATACAAACGACAATATACTCGCCCCAAAGACCTTTCATGCGATAACCGCGGCGGCGACAATACCTGTGGAATTTCCCGAGCTTGACGATACGGAAATAAAAAACGCCGTGCGATATCACACGACGGGCAGGGAAGGAATGACGCTGACCGAGAAAATAATCTATATTGCGGATTATATCGACGACACGAGAACCTTTCCCGATTGTGTTGCTCTGCGCGAAATGTTCTGGTCGGCAGAGCCCGAGGGAATGAATGAAGCAGAACGCTTGGCGCATCTTGACAGAGTGGTTTTACGCTCGCTTGAAATGACGATCAAAGACCTTGTGGAGAGCGGAAGCGTCGTTAACGCCGATACGACGGCGGCAAAGAATTACGTACAGAAAAATCTTATTGACAGAGGATAAAAATATGGATATGAATAATGAAGTAAAGAGCCTTCGCGGTGCTTCGAGCGAGGAGATCGCAAACGCGATTGCCGATGCGCTTGACTCTAAGAAGGGTAAGGACATAAAGGTAATTAAGGTTGGCGACAAGACCGTTATCGCAGACTATTTCGTGATCGCAAACGGCACGTCATCTACACACGTAAGAAGTTTGGCTGACGAGGTTGAATACAAGCTCGGGCTTGCAGGTCTTACACCTCTTCACACGGACGCGGGCGACGGACGCTCTTGGATCGTTCTCGACTACGCGAACGTTATCGTTCACATTTTTGACAGAGAAGCAAGAGAGTTCTATAATCTCGATAGACTTTATACGGAGTTTGAATAAGAAAAGAGCGGCTGTGCCGCTCTTTTTTACTTTATAACTTCCAGATCCTTATTTGTCAGCTTATAATCATTCCTCGGGTATCTGTAATCGTAGATACAGAGCGTGCCCTCGCTCATTACGTCCTTGTCGTAGAAAACATCCACGTATACCGCGATGACGTCGTCGGTTATCTTGATGCCGTCAATCACGTATTTTTTGTAATTATAGAGATTCTTCTGAAAGCTTTTTGACTCGCTCGCGCGATAGGTAACCTTCCTTACCGCCTCGGGAGTTTCGCCGTCGTTGTCCTCGGTGTTCTCGGGTGTGAGATCGTACATAACCGTTATCTGAATATCGAAAACGTCCGCGTCGCGCGCGTCGGCCTCGGGAAGATTTAAGTCGTCCTTGAGCTTTTCCAGCGTGCTGTTATTGTGTCGCACCACTACCTGAAGCTGCTCCGCTTCATCGATAAACGCTACGTTATGCACCGAGAAATAGCCCGAATTATATTCGGTTCTCGTTATATTATCAAGGTCGCCCTGATAGAAAATATTGAGCTCGCCGTTGTTCTCGTTGTATGCCACTTTGAGCTTGTCGTTGCCGATAAGTGTTTTCATTTCGACAGGTACGCCCGAGGAGAGAATTCTCCATGCGATTATACCAACTACCGTCGCGATAGCGAGAAAGCATATCGCACGGAAAATATAGCCTATTACATAATGAGATATTTTTCTTTTTGCCATTATAACCCTCTTTTAGTTTTTCATATTCTTCAAGCGGTCAAGCGCGTTCTGAAGAATGATCTGCGCGGAGAGGGTGTCAATAACGCCCTTCCGTTTAGTTCCGCGCGTGTCGGTTTCGTTTAAGTATCTCGCCGCAACCATAGTCGTCATTCTCTCGTCGAGCATAACGATAGGGATGCCGCGGTATTTTTCGTCCGAGTCAAGCAATCTCTCGACGATGCCCGCGAATTTTCTCGCATGCTCGGCGCGCGGTCCCTCGGTGCCGTTCATATTGACGGGCAGACCGATAACGATGCCGCCCGTGATGTTGAGCTCGCGCACCTTTTCGACTACCGCCTCTGCGGTCTTTTGCATACCGCCCGGGGAGATCGTACCGAGTCCCGATGCCAAGAAGCGCGTAACGTCGCTTGCCGCAAGTCCCGTGCGCTTGTCGCCAAAGTCAACGCCGAGGATCTTGCCCTTTGTGTTTAAAAGTCTTTCCATATTCTTAAATTTCTTCCGCCGTTAATTTAATGAGTAATTTGATATTGTCGGGCTGTACCTTCGCCTCGTGAGCCGCTTTATTTCTGTGTATTTCACCACAGCCCGTGCATTTGTGGATTATAATATAGCCCTTTTTGACGTCGGTAACGACCTTGATGGGCTGCATGGACGCTTTGCACTCGCAGGCTCTGTCGCCGGGGTTTACGTCGAGATGAAGCGACCACAGACAGAAAGGACAGTGGTTTCGCGAGGTATAGCCGAGGGGCTCGACCTCTTTCCCACAATGCGCGCATATAAAGCCGTTGTCGTTCTTTGAAAATCTTTTTTGTTCCATTTGTTAACCTTAAATATAAAAATAATAATATATATAAATTATATACTTTTTTCGCGGAAAAGTCAATAGAGGAATAAAATTAAGCCACGGCTAAATGCCGCGGCTTATGGTTAATCTTTTTTATATCTGTCAGCTACCTTTTCTCGTGTTCCGTCGGGGCGTTCAATAACAGTGTTGTCGAGTATGCCACGGATATAAGCGCGGTATTCTGCGATGTATTCCTTGTGAAGCGCCTCGCGCTCCGCCTGCTCCTCGGGAGTAAGCTCAATGCCCGCCTTTTTCTTTTTCGCGAGCTCGTTTATTCGATCAAGCTTCTTCTGTTCCATTTTGCCACCTTATTCGCGGATGCCGATGCCGAGCTTGAACTTAAGGTCATTGAGTACCTTATTCGATACCTTGTCGGCTTCTTCAACTGTAAGCGTACGGTCGTTTGCGTGGAGTGTAAGACGGAAGGAAACGGACTTCTTGCCCTCGCCGATCTGCGCGCCGCGGTAAATATCGAAGAGCGATACGCCAACGCAAAGCTTGCCTGCCGCGCGTGTCATAACCTCCTCGATCGTGCCAACCTCAAGAGATTCGTCGCAAACGAACGAGAAGTCGCGGGTAACGCTCGGGAACTTGGACATAGGCTTGTAGTCGACTGTGAGGTCGGACTTCTCCCAGATGGTGTCAAAGTCAAGCTCTGCCGCGTAAACGGGAATATCAATATCGTAATTATTTGCGGTCAAGGGGTGGATCTGACCGATAATGCCAAGCTCTGTGCCGTCAGCGGCGTAAACACGAGCGCATCTGCCGGGGTGGTACGCGTTGTTTTCGGTCTCGGATACGAACTTCGCCTTCTTAATTCCTGCCGCTTCAAGCACGTTCACAACCGCGCCCTTGAGGGAATAGAAATCCTCGTTTCCGTACATACCGAGCGTGAGGATCTTTCTCTCAATGGGAAGGTCCTTTTCGTCGGGAGTGGGAATGTAAATTGACGCCATTTCAAATACGCGCACGTCGTTATTTGAAAGATTGTTGTTTCGCGCGATCACTTCAAGGAGAGAGGGGAGTGCCGTGGTTCTCATAACGCTCGTGTCTTCGCCAAGAGGATTGGAGATAACAACACTCTCTCTGCGAGGATCGTCCTCTGCCATTCTTATCTTGTCGTAGTAACGGGGGCTGATGAAGGAGAACGTCTGGAGCTGGTCAAATCCCATGCCATACATGAGGTTTTCTGTGTTTACCTCGTGCTGCTGCTTGGGCGTTCTGCCGCCCTGTGTTGTTTCCGCGTTGATGCAGGTGGACTTGATATTGTTATAGCCGTAGATTCTGATAACCTCTTCCGCGAGGTCGTTCATGCAGGTAAGATCCTGACGGAACGTGGGGGGAGTTACAATGCCGCCCTCAACCTTGCATTCAAGGCGTGTGAGAATGTCGGTCATATATTCTTCTGTGAGGTCTACGCCGAGGAAGGCGTTGATCTTGTTAACCTCGAGGGGAAGCGTGGGGACCGTGGGCTTTGTGGGATAAACGTCGATTACGCCGTCAACCACGTCGCCTGCGCCAAGCATCTGAATAAGCTCGCATGCGCGCAAAAGTCCTGCCATAGCGTTTTCGGAATCGAGACCCTTTTCGAAGCGTGAGGAGGACTCGGTTCTCATACCGTTCTTCTTGGCTGTAACTCTTACGCTCGTTCCGAGGAAGCAAGCGGATTCGAATACAACTGTCGTTGTGTCGTCCTTAATTTCGGAGTTTGCGCCGCCCATAACGCCTGCCAAAGCGCACGCCTTCTTTTCATCGGCGATTACGAGCATTGTGGAATCAAGAGTGTGATCCTTGTCATCGAGGGAGCGGAAAAGCTCACCGTCGTTTGCGCGGCGTACGTTGATCTTGTTTCCGTCAAGACACGCGTAGTCAAACGCGTGCATTGGCTGACCGTATTCAAGCATTACGTAGTTCGTGATGTCAACGATGTTGTTGATGGGGCGCACGCCTGCCGCGCGGAGTCTCATTCTCATCCAGAGGGGAGAGGGCGCTATCTTAACGTTCTTTACAACCTTTGCAGCATATCTGAAGCAGAGGTCGGAGTCGTTTATTTCAACCGAAAGATAATTCTTGATATCGTCGCCGTCGCCTGTTTCCTTTACTACGGGAGTGGGAACGGAGAAG
>CAZMKU010000084.1:0-7498 GCA_964567085.1 uncultured Clostridium sp. | reverse complement strand
CCGAATAGGAACTTTGCAAATCCTGTCTTTGCGATAAACGGCACACCGCTGACAAAGAGGAATACCGTTATAGTCGCAAGCGCGAGAATTGAAAAGATTGCGGAGAAAAGGAATACTCCGCGCATTACCTTTTCTCTCGCACCTATAAATCCGTACAGATTTTTCATATTACTTCGTAACGGAGCCCCACGTCTTGATAGCAGAGTCGCCTGCCTCTACGTTGTAGATGTTCTTGAGATCTTCAAGAGAGATGTTGTCAAAGGTGTTTGCCTTATTAACGATTACGACAATACCGTCCTTTGCAACCTCGTAGTAGGTGCAGTTGTCAGCCTTCGCAGAGTTGAAGGTTTCGGAGATCATACCGAAATCAGAAACACCGTTCTTGGCATCGTTATATCCCGTGCCGCTTCCGCCACCGCCAACGGTAACGCTGACACCGCTCTGCATTTCCTCAAATTTAGCCGCAAGCTTCTCCATAAGGGGCTTGAGTGAGGTGCTTCCCGAAATGGCTATCTCACCCGAAAGACCGGGAACAACCGTGTAGGCAACAGCACCTTCCTTGGTGGAAACGTAGCCGTTGTTGGAAATAATAGTCTGCGCATCAGAGCTCCTGAGGAAGGTAAGGAATGCGGTATTAACTGTGCTTGCCACCTTGCTTTCTTGATAAACTACGTTGAGAGGACGGGAAATCTTATACGTACCGTTCTTAATGTTCTCAAGAGTAGGCTCGACACCGTCAACCTTAAGAACCTTCACCTCGTCGGTGATGTAGCCAAGGCTATCGTAACCGATTGCGAGAGGGTTGCCCTTAACCTCTTGGAGTACAGCGGCAGTTCCCGTTGCAACGATAACGCCTGAAGCATCTGCTTTGCCCTTGAGTCCGATGATCTCCATAAATGCGGACTTCGTTCCGCTTCCGTCTTCACGGGTAACTACGCTGATGTTCTTGTTCTCGTCAAACTTTGCGCCACCGCAAGAGGTGAGTACGCCGAGAGAGCAAATGGTGAGTGCGAATGTGAGTATAAGTGCAAAAATCTTTTTCATTTTAGAAATCTCCTTTTCGTGTTTTGCACCATTATTATACCGAAAAGAAAAAATTTCAACCACCATAGTGAAGTATGAGAAATGTAATGTTTATGTAAATTGCAAAAAAGACAGACGATGTGAAGTCGTCTGTCTTATATTAAATAATATTTTATTTTACGAGATCCTTTAGGTATTCAATATTCTGCTCGTAGATATTCCTTTGCTTTTTGCCTGCCATATCGGTAAGCCTGCAAATACAAATGATATAATCCTCGGCAAAGCTCTGGAGAGCCGCGCTATCCTTATACAAAGCTGTTTCAGAGAGCTTAATGCCGTAGCCGTCGTCAAGCGTGCCCTCGGGCAGATCTGAGCCGAAGATCTCGGATATCGGAACAAGTCTTGATGGATCGGCATTCTTCAGGGGCTCGTAAGCGTATTTGCTTACAATGAATATGTAGGAATCGCCTGTCTGTGAGTACTGAATGAACTGCTTATATTGCGAAAGGTTATCGGATTGCTCAACTATTTTTACGTAATTTCCGCGGTTATCCTTTTGGGATTTGTTTATCGCGTTAAGCTCGCTCTCGGAAAAAACGGAATAATTTACGATCGAAACAGTTTTCTTGCCGTCGCCGTTGATGTCGGTGTCAAGCTTGTTATTCAAGTCGTTGCTTGCATAGTAGAGCTTTTCGCTATCAAGAAGATGCGGGCCGCAAACCGTTACGTTTACGTCGTATTTTACTCTTGTGAGCAATTGAACCGCAACTATTACGGCAACTGACACAAAGAAGGTTACAATAATAATGGTCCACTTGTTGTGATACCAGAAGTTGCCGAGCTTTCTTGCTGTTTTGCTTTCTTGGGCAAGAGATACGTCGCTCGCTTCAAGCTTTTCCTCGCCTGAATACTTATTATTGTCATTCATATTTTGCACCAAAATCAGTTCTTGCCGCGTGTTGCTCTTGCGACCTTCAAAATATTGAACTTGAGAGTTCCTGCGGGAGTGTCGATAGAAACCGAGTCGCCCTCCTTCTTACCCATAAGAGCCTTACCGATAGGAGACTGGTCGGATATCTTACCCTCGAGAGGGTTTGTTTCATTAGAGCCTACGATGCTGTAGTTTACTTCCTCCTCGTCTTCAATGTCGTAAAGAACAACTGCCGAGCCGAGAGAGATTACGCTTGTGTCAACCTTGGATTCGTCAACTACAACCGCGTTGTCAACGAGGAATTCAAGCTCTGTGATGCGGGCTTCCGTCTTTGCCTGCTCTGTTCTTGCCTCGTCGTATTCAGCGTTTTCGGAAAGGTCACCGAAGGACTTTGCTACGGCAATTGCTTCCTTGATTTCTTCTCTTTTTACTGTCTTGAGGTAGTTGAGCTCGTCTGTGAGCTCCTTGAAGCCCTCGGGAGTATAAAGCTGCTTGTTATCTGTCATGGTGTTTCTCCTTGTATTTAAACAAAATTTTTACTTCAATAAATCGTTGATCGCCACCTGAAGCTGATTGTCCTTCTCATGTGGCAGGTTGTAGGTGCTGAACTTTTCAGCCTCCTCGTTCAGAGGCTCAATAATATCGGGCACGATTCCAATATTATGATAGACCGTATGGCTCTTTGAAAAATACATACTTGTCGTAACGCGAAGCCCGCCCTCGATTCCGTAGGAGGTAAGCGGCAATATAGTCTGCATACAGCCCTTGCCATAGGTTCTCGCCTCACCGATTATTCTTCCAAGCTCGTAATCGCGCACGGTCGCGGTGAAAAGCTCCGCGGCGCTTGCCGTGCTCTCGTCGGTCAGAACGTTGAATTTGAGATTTTTGTATTTTCCAATATCATCCTTCGTTATCGAGCAGCCGTAATATGAGCTGTTCTCATCAAAGCTTGTGGTGGTAACGAAATGCTCGTTTTTTGTGCCGTCGCTATATTCTACGGAGAGAATAAGGTCGCCTTCGTTAAGGAAATATGAGAGAATTGCCTTTATCGCATTGAGATCTCCCCCGGGGTTTGAACGAAGGTCGAATATAAAATATTCGCAGCCCTGCGCTAAAAGCTCGTCAACCACCTTTGAAAATTGCTTGGGAGTTTTAAGCCCAAAGGATAAAAGCTTAACTACGCCAACGCGAGAGTCGGTCTCACAAACGCTACCCAAAACCGTGTCGCTTTCGTATTCGGCGCGTGTGATTGAGAAGTCAATCGAGGTGTAGTCTCCGGCCTCGTTTTTTCTGTAAACTGAAATATCGGCTACAGTTCCCTCCTCACCAAGCAAAAGATCGGTCGCCTCGTCGTATCCTACTGAATTGACCAGCACCTGCTTGCCGTCTTGATTGATAGCGTAAATGCAGTCACCGATATTTATTCCCGCCGCCTTTGCGGGAGAGCTTTGATTAACGTATAGAATTTCAACGACCGTTATTGCTTCATCGTTAACCGTAATTTTTGATTTGGTGACGATGACGCCGATTCCCGCGGAGGTTCCCTCCTGCGACTTTTGCCAATCGGCATATTCCTCGGCATTGTAATAGATCGCATATTTGTCGCCGCTTGCCTCAACGTACGCCTTCAGTAAGGCATCCGTGAGCACGTCTTTGTCTAAATTATCATAGTCAAATTCGTATTGCGCAAATATCTTATTTAATATCTCGACTTGATCCGTCGCATCGGAAATATCAATTACATCTGCGCCTGCGGAAGTGTTGAAGGAAGGCGTTTTCATAATTCCGCTTGCGAAAACGTACGTGAAAAGAACGGACACGACGAGAGTTACCGCGATCGCGATGATCATGGCTCTGGGCGAGTATTTCTTTTCATTTTTCGTTTTAGGCTCGCCAACGTATGAAAAATGCTTCGTATTGGCGGGGAGAACGATTTGCAAATTCTGTTTTTCAAATATGGGAATAAGCATAGCCTCAATTTCATCGGTGGATAAAGTAACGATCTTTTCATCAACTGTTGCTATTACCGAGAAAGGAGCGCTCGAGAACGAGAAGCTGACGCCGTCGATCTTGTTGCTTTCAAGCTCATCACTGATGGCATTGATAGAATTTAACGTTGCGTCCCCACAAATTAAATATGAATATGTTTTCATCAATATTTATCACCTTTTTTACTGAATATATAGCTCGATATATGAATATTTGGTCTGCAAATATCAATATATGCAAGTGATTATATATTTTTACTCTGAGCTGAAAAATTCACTAAAAATGTATTACAAGCGAAATGCCGAGTCATATAAGACTCAAGCACTTCGCTTGATTAAATTTTATATTCAAAATTAGAATTTTGAGGGCTTGGAGCTGAGGTATTTCTTAACCATAAGAGCTACCTTGAACGTGATAGCGTGTTCAAACTCACGGAGATCAAGACCCGTGATCTTTCTGATCTTTTCAAGTCTGTAAACGAGAGTGTTTCTATGTACGAAAAGCTTTCTGGACGTTTCGGATACGTTGAGGTTGTTTTCAAAGAAGCACTGGATCGTCATAAGAGTTTCGCGGTCGAGGGACTCAAGGCTACCTCTCTTGAATACTTCCTGGAGGAACATTTCGCAGAGAGTTGTAGGAAGCTGGTAGATGAGTCTGCCTATGCCAAGGTTTTCGTAGCTGATGATATTTTTCTCGGTTTCAAATACCTTTCCAACCTCAAGGGCGATCTGCGCCTCCTTGTAGGCTCTTGCGAGATCCTTGAGATTTTCAACGATAGTGGAGATACCGATATTTACCTTTGTATAGAATTCAGAGGAAAGTGTGTCAGAGATGTTTGTGGCGATTCTTTCGATTTCCTTCATATCAGTTCCTGGCTTAACGTCCTTAACAAGCACGATGTCGTGCTCGCCTACGCTGATAACGTAGTCCTTGGATTTGTCGGGGAACATATTCTGGAGCATTTCGAAGGGCATCATATCAGTCTTTCCGTAGAACTTGATAAGGAACACGATTCTGTTCTCTTCCGTGTTGAAATGAAGCTCCTTGGATTTGATATAAATGTCACTGGGGAGTATGTTATCAAGAATGATGTTTTTGACAAAGGAGCCCTTGTCATACTTTTCATCGTAGAGATTTTTGATGTTTGTAAGAGAAACGGCAAGGAGCTTGGACATCTTTTCAGCCATCTTGTCGTCGCCCTCCATAAATACCACGTATTCGTTCTTGGAGCCTGCAGAGATGGGACGGTATGTATATCCGCCTGACACAACGATATCAGTCGTATACGTAAGCTCGTCTCTTACACCCTGCTTGATCTCGCCGATCTTAACGAGCTCGGAGCATGCGATGATAACGCCGTTTTCATCAATTACACCGATAGTGCGATCTATAGCGGACTTCATCTGGTTGATTACTGTTTGAAACAATCTGTTTGACATAAAATTACCTCTTTTAATTTCTGGGGTTTTAAATACTTATAATTTATATAAATGAAATTATAATTCAAATTCATAAACGAGACAGCCAAGCAAAAAGCTCGACGCGGTCTCGGTTCTTAAAATTCTCTTTCCAAGCCCTACGATATTCATACCGCGCTCTTTGGCTATATCGGCTTCCTTTTCGGAAAAACCGCCCTCGCTGCCAATGATGATCGCTATTCCGGGCCTGTCGGTATTTTTCGTTCTGAACTCCTCAAGAAGTGTCTTGAGTGATGCCGTTGCCCTCTCGTAGCAGAAAAGAACGAGGTCGTACTCAAGAGCCGAGTCGATCATCTGATTGAAGGAAACCGTGGAGTTGATCCTTGGCACGATTCCTCTGCCCGATTGCTTTGCCGCTTCAAGAGAAATTCTCTGACGGCGGGCAAGCTTTGACGCTTCGTTTGATTTTTCCTTAGCGATGCAGCGCTCGCTATTGAAGGTCGTGATCTCCGAAATTCCGCATTCGACCGCCTTTTGAATTATGTAGTCAAGCTTCTCACCCTTGGGGAGTGCCTGATATAAGTGCACGTAAAACGGGGGCTCACTTTCAACGGGCGCGGAGCTTAGTATTTTTGCGCCGACGTAGGTATCGGCAAACGCGTCAAGCACGCAGCTGTAATCATTTCCCTGCATATCGCAAACGGTAATGCTCTCGCCTGCAGCCATTCTGAGTGAACGCGATATATGGCGCGCATCGTCGCCTAAAATTTTTACGTAATTATTCTCAATAGACTCGGGTCCAACAAAAAAACGCGGCATATAACCTCCGATTTTAGCATAACCAACTAAGGCTTTGTAAAAAATAACGGACAAAAAACCAAGATTACTCAACTATTATAATACAAAGTGCATAATTTGTCAACTGCTTTTTTGTAAAAAAACACGATTAAAATTACAATATTTACAATTTATCAATTATTTTAAAGTGCGAAAACTATATATATAGTCAACGAAAAAACGCCCATAAACACAATTCTGCACAATGTCTTGTGTGATTTGCACACACAGACAACTATATGTTGTCAATATACACAAAAAACAGCTACATATAGCGAACGAACGCTATTTGCAGCTGTTAATATTTGTCAAAGTCAGATGGTGTGAACGCCCGATGCCTTGTCGGCATTTGCATCAACGCCGTATTTCTGATTTTTTCTGTATTCGAAGAATTTAAGAGCAACCTGCTCGAAGAGAGCGTACGAGAGAATATCCTCGTCCTGCTCGAGATAGCCCGCGGGGATCTTTGACCTGAGCGCTTCAAGCTCGGGGGAGAGGTCGTCTGCGGGACGGTGAGTGATCACCTCGTCATCGCCTATTATCTTCTTTGCGAATTCGGGGTCGATAGCAACGGGAGTTTTACCGTACTCACCGCGAACGATGCCCTTGAATTCCTTTGTAACCATCTTGTATCTTTCGCCGTTGAGTACGTTCAGCACCGCCTGTGTGCCAACGATCTGCGAGGAGGGGGTTACAAGAGGGGGATAGCCTACGTCCGCGCGAACCCTCGGAACCTCCTCGAGAACCTCGGTAAGCTTATCCTCCTTCCCTGCCTGCTTGAGCTGTGACATAAGGTTTGAGAGCATACCGCCGGGAACCTGATAAATAAGCGCGTTTACGTCAACCTTGAGAGCCTTGGGGTTAAGAAGTCCTTCCGCGAGATACTTTTCACGAAGGGGTGTAAAGTATTTTGTGATCTTATCGAGATCTGCGAGCTTGATGCCCGTGTCGTATTCCGTTCCCTGAAGCGTTGCGACAAGGGATTCCGTGGGAGGCTGGGACGTACCCATAGCCATAGGAGACATAGCGGTGTCAACCACGTCAACGCCTGCTTCGATCGCCTTGAGAAGCGTCATTGAAGCAAGACCCGAGGTGTAGTGGGTATGAAGCTGTACGGGAATGCTTACGGTCTCCTTTATCGCCTTTACGAGATCGTACGCGTCGTAGGGCTTAAGAAGGCCTGCCATATCCTTGATACAGATGGAGTGCGCGCCCATTTCCTCAAGCTGCCTTGCATACTGCTTGTAGTAATCGAGCGTATATACGGGTCCTGTGGTGTAGCTGAACGCCGCCTGAACGT
>CAZMKU010000083.1:0-7506 GCA_964567085.1 uncultured Clostridium sp. | reverse complement strand
AGAGCGCACTTCGTGCGCAACGCACAGGGGCGAGAATTTCGCAAGAAATTCTTGCTACGAGAACCGTAGGTCCGAAGTTGTCGCATTGTTCGAGTCTTTTTGTTTGTCTCCCCCGCTGTCCTCGTTCCGCTCCACCCTGCGCAGAGCGCACTTCGTGCGCAACGCACAGGGGCGAGAATTTCGCAAGAAATTCTTGCGGTGCAGCGAACGTGTGTGAGCAAACCTAACCGTAGGCGTATGGCGATATATTTTCGCAGAAAATATTCGCATTGAGAAACGCGTAGCGTTGCGAAACATAGTCGCATTGTTCGAGTCCGGCAGGGCGTATGAAAAAGCAAGTCGAATTGACTTGCTTTTTATTGTTTGTATTCGCGCGGGCGTCATTTCTGTCTTAACGCTATTTTACTGAAATGTAAATTTTTTTCTAAAAACACTTGAAATTGTTGATTATTCGTGATATAATTAATGTGTATAACTATGCGATTTTGACACCAAATCTACATATATTATATTATATCGCATTTGATCAATATATTGTGTTTGAACTCAAAAAAGGGGGGAGGATGAGTATGTCGAAGAGCAGTTTTATGCGAGTCATTATGGTGGCGGGCAGCGTGTTGATAATTATCGGCGTAACGCTTATGGTGTGGATGCTCGCGACCGAGGCTGATCGAAACGTGATCAAGGTTGTGATTGCGGACGGTGAAACTCAGTCGATCGAGTTCGAGAGCTTATCCTTAGTTCCCGGCGGAGAGTGTGAATATAAGGTCGTCTTGAAAAATGACAACGGCAACAAATATGATCTGAGCCTTGATTTCGTTGAAATTGAGGAAAAAACACTTAAAAATTTTGCGCGAGTAAAAATCCTCTCGGGCGACGGGGTCGTATACGACGACCTGCTCGCAACGACTTTTGAAAATGAAAATATAGTCTTGCCCATTGATTTCTCTGAGGACAAGAATACGGAGCTTACAATTGTGTATTATCTTCCCGTAGACGTTGGCAACGAGGCGAAAAACGCCGAGGCAACCTTTGAGCTTTTGCTTACGGCAAGCAGTGAATGAGGTGCACTATGGCTAAAGCAAACAAGAAAAGGATTTTGAATATAATAGTTAACGTACTGTTAGCTGCATTCTTAGTGATTTGTATTTTTTCAGTATTTGTTAATCTGCTCGCAAAAAGAGATTCTGACGGCGCGGTCGAGGTTTTCGGATACCAGCTTCGCATCGTTGTTTCAAATTCAATGGCGGAGAGTGAGTTTACCGACGTATCTGATTATAAGATCAAGGATATTCCCGTAAGGTCTCTGGTGGTCGTAAAGGTAATGCCCGACGATCCCGCGGAGGCTGACGAATGGTATCGCGACCTGCAGGTTGGCGACGTGCTTACGTTCCGCTACGTTGACACGACGCAGGTGACGATCACGCACCGTATAGTTTCTATTACCGAGAAGGAAACGGGCGGCTTTATAATTGAGCTCGCGGGAGATAACAAGACAAGCGACGACGGTCAGCTGACCCAGATAATTGACACTTCAATTTCCGATAATACGAATTACGTGATCGGCGAGGTTACAAGCACGTCGTATTTGCTTGGCGTTATCATGAGCGTGCTGGCGACCCCGCTCGGAATCATTTTTATTATTATCATTCCGTGCTTCGCTATAATACTTTATGAGATCTTGAAGATCACAAAAATAATGACGGCGGAGAAGAAGCGGGATCGAGACGAAGAAAAAGAAAAGGACAAGGAGCTCGAATTGCTTCGCCGTAAGGTGGCAGAGCTCGAAAATGCCAAGGCCGCACAAGCCGAGGCGCAAGCTGCTCAAGAGACAGCTCACGACGAGGCGCAAGCTGCTCAAGAGACAGCTCACGACGGGGAGGAAAAAGCGGAATGAACGTAGTTGTTATTATTTTTATGATCGTTTCGACTCTTTTTGCACTTGGAAGTCTTGCTTACGTCGTAGTAGACGTGATCCTTGAGGTGATGCAAAGAAAAGAACCCGAGGAAGAGCCCAAGGAAGAGGCGGTCGAGGCGGTTGCGGAGCCCGTAGTCGTCCCCGAGCCCGTTGAGGAAATGCCCGAGATCGTTGAGCATATTGACGCAAAAGAGGCTGACGAGATGATTTCCGACGAGCTTGCCATGAAGACGGTTCGTTACGAAAGCCCCGCGGGACACGGAAAGCAGGGAATTATTAACATAGGCGCGATCGACGCGTTCTTTGAAGCGGATGAAACGGTTACGATCTCCGCACTGAAGGCTAAGGGACTTATCCCCAAGAGCGTTGGCAGAATGAAGGTTCTTGCTAACGGAATGCTCAATAAGCCGCTTACCGTTAAGGCTGAAAGCTTTTCGATACAGGCGATCAAGATGATCGAGCTTACGGGCGGTACGGTAGTTATTCTCAGAGATTGAATTTGCCGTCACTGATGGCGTTTCGATACAAAAAATATTGCGAGAAAGGGGGAGTGAATATGAGAAGTACGAACAGAAAAAGAGCCTTGCTTGTGTCAAGCTCGGTAATTTTGCTGTGCATGGCGATCATCATTGGTACGACGTTTGCATTGTTTACCGACACTCAAACGGTGAAAAATCATTTGCAGGCGGGAGATCTGACCATTTCGCTCAAGCGTACGGAGCTCCTGAAAACAACACTTAATGCGGACGGATATCTTGTTACGCCCGACGAACCCGACAAAACGGTTGTAAATTTCTCCAACCCTACCGATGAAAACGTATTCGGTATCGGTGATAATGAAAAGATCGTCCCCGGGACGAAATACATAGCAAAGATGGAGCTTGAAAACAATAGCGACGTTGCCTTTGGCTATTGGATCGAGATCGTGTGTACGGATAAGACAAACGGTGAGGATCTTGCAAAGCAGCTCAAGGTGACCGTTGATACGGGCGAGGCAAAGACTTCGTTTGTTAACGACGGCTTGCTCGTTGGCAGCTCGGACTCTTACGTTGGCGAGATCTCCGTTGGCAGATCCCAGTCCTTCACGGTGACCGTGGAATTCGTTGACGAGGGCGTGAGCCTCGAGAACGGTGTTCTTGGTTCCGAAAACAACGCGGCCAAGAGCGAAAACGTTGACTTTGATTTGATAGTATATGCCGTTCAGCTGCCTGAGAATTGACGGCAGACGGCGCACCAATTCAGATTTAATGAGGCTAAATCGGCTTGAACATTATTAGCTTCAAAGAATAAAATAAATAAGATAGGAGAAAACGCAAAATGAAGAAGAAAGTCTTGTTGTCCTCAATTGCGACGATAGCGGTTTGCCTTTGCTTGATTGTGGGCTCGACCTTTGCTTTGTTTACAAGTACGGACGCTGTGGACGTAGCCGTTACTTCGGGTAAGGTAGTAGTTACCGCAGACCTGGATACGACTCTCAAGACGTGGTCGCTTGGCGAAGCTAAGGCAAATGCCCGTACAGACGGCACGTTTACAAACGGTGGCGTTGCGGCTATTGAGGACGGAGTGCTTGTAATTGAACGCATGACTCCAGGTGACTCGGTGGAATTTACCATTCACGTTAAGAACACCAGCGACGTTGCGGCAAAGTACAAGTTGAATGCTGTTTCCGTAGCATCCGATGATGAGGTTGCGGATCTTTCCGAGGCGCTCAGCATTTCCGCGCACGTTGTCGCGGTTGATGGCGTTGCTACCACTTGGGAGGAAAATTATACGATGGCCTATTCGGACACGGCTGACGAGAGAAGCTTTGAAACGAGCTGGTTCTCTGCTCCCGCAACCGACGGCGTGAACGGCGAGGAGATCTTGACGATCACCGTCGTTGTTACCTTCCCGAACGGAGCTCCCGAGCATGATAATCTCTATCAGTCGGCAGCGGCAAAGCTCGCGTTTACTGTAACCGCAGTTCAGGGTAATGGCGTAGACGCCAACGGCGATCTCATTACTCCTTAATTTAGCAAAACCTATTTAATTGATGGCAAGGAGGAGGTAGTTTGTGCTTCGTTATAAAGCAAATAAACAGGCATTTATAATAGCGGTATTGATTATCTTGCTTTGTCTTACGTGCCTCATAGGTGCGACACTCGCACTTTTTACAAACGATCCGAACGATGGAACGATCGGTGTCGTTACAACGTCAGGTCAGATCCAGGTGGATATTATTGACGCAGCCACGGGCGAATCGTTGATCGGTAAGGTATTGAAGTTTCAGATCTATGACGATCGCGAGGAGATTTATTTTGAGCCAGGCGCGACGTATTGCACGCAGGGATTTAAAGTAAGTAATGAAGGAAATATCCCCATAAATTTCCGGTTGTACGTCAGTGAGGATGAGGATTTGGATATGGAAGAATTCCGAAAGGCATTCGACATATGGATATCCACGAGTCCCGATGACGTCGATAATGCGCAAAAGCTTACTGAATTTACAGGGGAGCTGGGTCTCGAAAACAGAACAACCGATGAGACCTATTATCTGTTTGTAAAAATGAAAGAAACCGCAGGAAATGAATTTCAAAAACAGAAATACTCTGGCATAGGCATAACCGTGTATGCTGTTCAGGGAAACGTTGATGTTTAGGAGAAAAACAGACGATGAATAATACAGCAAAAAAAGTATTCAATATTTTGTTGAAGGTCTTTTCGTGGCTCCTTATTGTGTTTACCGTTTTTATGATGGTATTCACAATATTTACCGTATCAACCGTTGACAGAAACGATCGCAGCATTTTCGGAGTGAAATTTTATATCGTGCAGACCGACTCCATGAGCAAGTCGGAGAATAATGCAGATCTGGACGTTCATTTCAATGCAGGTGATATTGTTATCATCAAAAACGTAAAGGAACCGACAAAGCTCGAGGTGGGTGATGTAATTTCCTTCATTTCGATGAATAGCGAAAGCTACGGAAAGACTATCACTCATATGATCCGAGAGGTAAAGAAATCGAATGACGGTAAGGTTATCGGATACGTTACCTACGGTACGAATACGGGAGTAAGCGACGAAGCAGTCGTTGAGCCCTCGTACATTTTAGGCCAGTATGCGGGTAAGCTTCCCGCTCTTGGCAATTTCTTTGCTTTCGTGAAAACCACCCCGGGTTACATTGTTTGTATCCTCGTGCCCTTCGTGCTCCTGATACTTTACAACGGTATAAACGTTGTGCGGCTGTTCCGCAAGTACAGACGCGAGCAGGCGGAGATCATGGAAGCAGAAAAGGCAAGCATTGCGGCAGAGAGACAGAAAAACGAGGAAATGATGCGCGAGCTTTTGGCGTTGAAGGCGCAGCTTGAGCAGAAGCCCCCCGAGGCATCCTCTGCCACAGAGACGGTAGATTTGAGTGAGCCCGCGGTTGAGGTAGAATCGACCGAAGAGCCCGCTCCTATTGAAGAAAGCGACACGAGCGTTCCCGAGGCTGAGGAGATCCCCGCCGAAGAGTCCGCCCCTGTTGAAGAAAGCGACACGAGCGTTCCCGAGGCTGAGGAGATCCCCGCCGAAGAGTCCGCCCCTGTTGAAGAAAGTGTTTCGAGCGAGTCCGAGGCTCAGCCCGAAGCCGAACAAGAACCCTCGGAAAACAATGTGTAAAACAATACGTGAAATACGTTTTGACAAATTCGTTACCCAAAAATACTTATAAGGAGGAAAATAAAATGACGAATTTGAAATCCACCAAGAGAGCGTTGCTTACAAGTGTAATCGCGCTTCTTGTATGCTTTGCAATGCTTCTTGGTACGACTCTTGCATGGTTTACTGACAGTGCAATCAGCAAGGACAATAAGATCGTTTCAGGCGACCTTAAGGTTGAGCTTTATCAGTGGACCGACGAAGCAGTAAGCAAAAACATTTCCAACGAGCAGGACCCTGTGTTCTCAGGCGACATTCTCTGGGAGCCCGGCAGAACTGAAGTGGTTTACCTCTCTATCAAGAACGAAGGCTCTCTTGATCTCAAGTACAGAGTGGCTCTCGAGGTTACTTCCGTGTCTGATAAGAGCTTGACGGACGTTATGTCCTATGAAATTACTCCCGACGCTAAGTATGGCGAAGTAACTTCCTGGGCAGGCCCCGGCACACAGGTTGAATTTGGTGCTAACGACACGGCTGCTAAAGACGTTTCGCTCCTCTCGGGTGAAGAGCACTTCTTCGCTCTTTCCGTACATATGGATGAGAACGCAGGCAACGAATATATGAACCAGTCCATCACGTTTGACATCAAGGTTCTTGCAGGTCAGCTCGCAAGCGAAAAAGATAGCTTTGGCAACACATATGATGAGTTCGCAGGTTATCCCGGAACAGGCTACGCGGCTATTCCCAAAGACAATACTTCTGCCGTAGAGATTCAGATCACAGACGACAACGGCTCCAAGGTTGGTTCCGCTGTTATTCCTGCGGCTGCAGCAGATCCCACTGCAGAAAAGCTGGTTTTAAATGTATCTGAGAGTGACTATGTGGCAAACATTACAGTTGACGACGGAATGGAGACTATTCCTTACGAGGTTACAGTTGACGGTATTGCAGAAAATAATACAGAACCCGTTAAGGTGTCGCTCAGAATCAAGGCGGGTCTGGATCCTACCACGGTAAAGGTTTACCACTATGATACGTTGATCGATTCTGTCTATGATCCTCACACAGGATACGTAACGTTCGAGACAACAAGCTTTTCTCCCTTCACGATCGTATGCGATCTTGAATCTGAATACGTTGCTCCCGAAACAGAAGAGAGCGATCTTCCCAAGGCGAATGTAGTAAGGAGTGCAGAGTACGAAAACGTTGATCTTCCGTGGGGCCAATACGGCGCTTGGTCTCCCACAGCGGGTCTCGACAGCCAGCTTGAGGCTGCATACACCTTCACTTGCACTGAAACTCTTGAGGAAGCAAAGGCTAACCCCTACGCTAACTGGTACTGCGATTTTTACGTAGTTCTTGATAGAGACCTCGGCACAAACCAGATCTTCCTCGGCGGCAACTATGGCTCGTTTGGTTGGGTAGGCTTCCACAACGGTGACCTTACTCTTGACGCTAATACAGAGATCCCGCTTCTCGGTAGCGTGACCACTAATCCCTGGAGCTATGTTGACGTTGTACAGAATGTTGGAACCTTCATTTGCGGCGTTGGCGACGTTGATGACGCTCTTGCAGGCGCGACGTTTACTGTAATGCTTCGCCTTACTAACCCTGACGACGAAACCGAATTCTACAACGTAGCAACTATCGAATATACCTTTACAGGTACCGCTGTAACTGACGTGGAATAATATTGAATATTGCATAAGTCACTGACTTATAGCCGCCACACCCAAGAGGTGTGGCGGCGACAAAAGGGCATAAAGGTTTTTGTGCCCTTTTGTCGCCGTAAATTCGGCTTTTAAACGTGATAAATATATGGATTATATAAGGAGAGGTTGATATGAAAAAAACAAGAAGATCGCTCTTGACCAGCGTCGTGGCATTGCTTCTTTGTTTCGCCATGCTTCTGGGCACCACGCTTGCCTGGTTTACCGATTCCGCGATAAGCGGCGGTAATATCATTC
>CAZMKU010000082.1:0-7697 GCA_964567085.1 uncultured Clostridium sp. | reverse complement strand
ACATCACTAACAGAAAAGAGAGAACATTTCGGATTAAACCGTTTTGTTCTCTCTTTCTGTCGTTATAAGGGCTTGGGCTTAGCCCTATTTGCATTTGACCGGTCAAATGCGATGCTCGCACTTAGCGGTATTTTTCAAATTCTCCGCAAAGAACATCACCCATTGCGGCTAAACCTTTTGCTTTTATATATTTTACTTGTAAAAGCTGTGATTGTTTATAGTAAACGCGTAGGGGCGGTTTTTCGTGATCCAATTTGAGGGCGAGAGCTTGGGGTTTATAAAATATAAGATCTCGCTTGACAGGGAATAGCCCTCGTAGCAGATTTTCGCCGCGATCACGCTTTCCTCGTCGGCCGCCTTGTAGATAGTGCCATTTGATACGGGCGCGAACTGAACGCCGTATTTTTTATCGAAAATAACGCCGTAAATGGTGTTCGGGAACTGACTTGAGCGCATGCGGTTGAGAATTACGTTTCCGACCGCCATTTTACCCTTCATGGGCTCGCCGCCCGCCTCTGCGGAAATGATTTTCGAGAGCCAGTAAATGTCGCTCGAATTGTAAACCTGCTCGGCGGTTTTGAGAAGCCTCGTGTCGCCCGAGCGCACAACGTAAACGCCGAGGCTGGAATCCCAGCTGATATGTGAGTTGAGCGCCTTGACGAGCGGACGGATCGGCACGTACATTTCGTTATTTTTTATCATAATTGCTTCGGAGGTATAGAAATATCTGCCGTTCGCTTCAATGTAAAGAGTGCCGTTTTTCGCGCTGATCTTGAGGTTTTCTCCCGCTATATTTGCGGTTTGCGTACTGCTATCGTATGTATATTGAAAAACTCCGAGCCATGCGGAGAAACGGAACATCGGAACGTAGGTCGTGCCGTTTACCGAGAAAATTTCGCCGTGGAAAAGATTTCTTCCGTTTATTGTAACGTAATAAGAATTGCTCTGCGCTTCAATTTGCGCGGCTTCTGCAATTTCGGTCGCGGATGCGCCGACCGTGGCGCTGACTGCTATTGAGGCAGACAAAATTATCATCAATAAGGTTAAAGAAATTTTACGTGTTCTTGATTTGGTCATTAAATATCCTCCTTTTTTCTTATTCAGCCGACTGCGATTTGTATAATTATTGTAACACAGAATATTGTTTCTTGCAAGGAACAATGAATTCCAAAATTGCCAAATTCCCCTTATAAAATAAATGATTTCCAATTTGTCACTTTGATATGAAAGGGCAGGATCGGGAATAATAAGAATGAGGATTCGTTTGTTTTCCTTTTATATATATGATAAATGCGATAAAAAGTCTTATTCTTCGGTCGCGACGCAGCAGAATGAGAATGAGAAGATTTTCCATGTTGAATTTTGCGTGAAAAAACAAAAAGGCGGGTTTCCGCCTTTTTTATATAATAATTATCTGACATTCTTTGTTTGTGCTGTCAGCATACTTTATTGTGTATTCTGTTCCTTTTGATTTTCCGTCCCAGAGCGCAATTACTTTGTCGGCATAATCGACGATCTGTCGGTTTCTTACAAGCGGCGCTCTTTTGCCGTATTTTTCATATTCGGGTAAGAACTCTGTTAATTTGATTCCTTTTTCTTTTGCATATTCTGCGGCAAGGGCGTCAATACCCTTTGCCCCGCCCGATACAATTTCTGTTACCCCGTTTGTAATATATTTTTCAAGTTGTATGCTTTTTATGCCTCTTGAGCCGATAATTGCTATTTTCATAATGCTTCCTTTTGATACTATAAGTATAGTTTGTTAATAAACGACTTCGCACAGTTTTTACATAATTATAATACAAATGTGTTCCGTTGTCAACATATGTATTCGAGAAAGTGCGAAAAATATTATACACTAATATATGAGAAATATATGAGGTGATGATATGACGGAGATTTATCTTGATTCGAAAATTGTGGGCGAAGCTATTGCTCACTGCAGAAAGCAAAAGAATCTTTCACAAGAGGTTTTGAGCGCTTTAGCGGATATTGGTAGAACTCATTTGAGTGCAATTGAACGCGGAGAGCGAAAGCCCACGCTTGAAACGCTTTATAAAATCAGCATGGCGTTAGATATGAACATGAGTGATATTGTTAAAGAGATTGAAAAGAGATTGAAAAGAGATTGAAAAGAGATTGTAATTAAAAACGTATTGGCGGACTTTTGTTCGCCTCTTTTTTAATAACTCTGCATTCTGCATTCTGCATTCTGCATTCCGCACTCTGCACTCTGCACTCTGCGCTCTGCACTCTGCGCTCCGCACTCTTCACTAAACCAAAAGCTCCCACAGATGTGGGAGCTTTTGGTTTAGTGATGGAAAAGTCGCATTCCCGTAAACGCCATAACCATATCGTTCTTGTCGCATTCGGCAATAACGAGGTCGTCGCGGATGGAGCCGCCTGGCTGCGCTACGTATTTTACGCCTGACATGTAAGCGCGCTTGATGTTGTCTGCAAAGGGGAAGAACGCGTCGGACGCGAGTGCCACCTTATCAAAGCTGTCGAGCCAAGCTCTGCGCTCCTCTGCCGTGATAGGCTCGGGCTTCTGTGTAAAGTAGTTTTCCCAGATGCCGTCGGCGCAAACGTCTTCTTCGTTGCCGTTGATGTAGCCGTCGATCACGTTGTCGCGCTCGGGACGTCCCATTGTTTCAAGGAAAGGAAGAGCCAAGGTCTTGGGATGCTGGCGCATAAGCCACGTATCTGCCTTCGTTCCCGCAAGTCTTGTGCAGTGAATTCTGGACTGCTGACCTGCGCCCACACCGATCGCCTGACCGTCGTAAGCATAGCAAACAGAGTTGGATTGCGTGTATTTAAGGGTGATGAGCGCGATTATAAGGTCGCGCTTTGCGGATTCTGTAAGATCCTTGTTAGCGGTAACGATATTTTCGAGGAGATGCTCTCCGATCTTGAACTCGTTTCTGCCCTGCTCGAAGGTAATGCCGTAAACATCCTTTGTTTCAATAGGCTCGGGAGTGTAGTTCGGGTCGATCTCAACTATGTTATAGCCGCCTTTTCTTTTGCCCCTGAGAATTTCAAGCGCCTCGGGCTTGTAGCCGGGAGCGATAATGCCGTCGGAAACCTCGCAGGCGAGAAGCTTTGCGGTTGCAACGTCGCAAACGTCGGAGAGCGCTACCCAGTCGCCGAAGGAGCAAAGTCTGTCCGTGCCGCGCGCTCTTACGTAAGCGCAAGCGAGAGCGGAGGCGTCAAGGTCGGCGTTGCCTTGGGCGAAGCAAGCTTTCTTGAGAGCCTCGTTTAAGGGAAGACCAACTGCCGCGGAGGTGGGGGAAACGTGCTTAAATGAGGTCGCCGCGGGAAGTCCCGTTGCTTCTTTTAATTCCTTTACGAGCTGCCACGCGTTGAAGGCGTCAAGGAAATTGATATAACCGGGTCTGCCGTTTAAAACTGTTACGGGGAGCTCGCCGCCGTTCTTTATGAAAATTCTTGCGGGCTTCTGGTTGGGGTTGCAGCCGTATTTGAGAGAGAATTCGTTCATTTTCGTTTCCTCCGTTTACTTGTTTTTGTTTATCATTCTGTTTTCTGCCTTGCCGGACTCAAGATCAACGTATCGAACGTACATAGATATCTTGTTCTGCTCGTCGAGCGCCGCCCAGAGTCTATTGGCGAATTCGTCGATATCGTCGGAAATCGCGATTCTTTCGGGCTCGCCGCAGAACGTAGGAATGGGATTGCCGTCGCAAATGTACGTGTGAATGAAGTGACCGAGGCCTGCTATAGAATTATAGGAATAGGTGTATCTGTTGCAAGCGCTGCCCTCGGGGTCTGCGCTCTTGAGAATACTCATTTTATATGTGAAATCACCGTTCGTAAAATCCATAATTCCGCTGATTCTGGGAGTAAGATTGGGGTAGTCGGGCTCGAAAGCGCGGGTTCTGAGAGCATCCTCAAAGGATTTTCCGTCACAAAGGAAGTTGTAGATGGTGTCGGTTTGGTCGCCGTTTGTGACGATCACGGAATTTTTATAGCATTTAACGGGGGAGTAGATGATGAGCGAGGGATCCTCGACCTTGGAGTAGTCGTGGGGGTAGATGATGACCTCGCCGTTTTCCTTTTCCGCAAAAACGCGGTTGCGGCTGTTTGCGCTTCTGCCCATAATGAAATAAGCGAAAACCGCTTTTTTTGCGTCGGGGGTCTTGCCGATAACAATGCCGCGGCCTACGTAAGAGTTGCCCGCGATAAGCTCCTCGGGGGTGTTGATCTTGTAAATGTTCATTTTTCTGCTTCCTTTGTATATGTATTTTTAATAAAAACTAAAAAGGACAGACCTACCTTGATTCAAGTAGATTCTGCCCAGACGAACGGCGAATATTTCCCAAGCCTTCCTCGCGGTGCTCCGCTTTGATTCGTCGGTTGACTCGGGACCTCCCTTGCGGGTTATTTACATTTTTAATTATATAACAAGTTTTGCGCTTTGTCAACCTTTTTTTGCCTTGCAGAGTGACTAAAAATCCTCTTGACGGGAGGACGGTAAAATGTTATAATTGATATATAAACCAGCATATGAAAGGAGGATGCGTTATGAAGCTGTTGAAGGAAGCCGATTTCCGCCGCGAGATAAAAAACGAGCCCGCGACGGCGTATTTGTTTTTCGGTGACGAGGATTATACCAAAAATCACGCGATAACGCTGGCACGCGAGTGTATTGTGGGCGACGAGAGTCTTGCTATGTTCAACGAAATGAAGCTTGACGCCCTGACGTATTCGCCGAGCGCGTTGGCGGATATGCTCGCCACACCTCCTATGATGGCTGAAAGAAAGCTTATCGTCATCTCGGGACTTGATTTTATTTCTATGAAGGTGAATGAGCTTGATGCGCTTATCTCCGCGCTCTCTCTTCTTGACGAATACGATTTCAATACGGTAATAATTTCGGCGGCGGCAGATAAATTCGACGCGGGGTATTCGTTAAAGAGCCCCTCGGCGACGTTAAAAAAGCTCTCCGAGGTGATGACCCCCGTAATCTTCGAAAAAAATTCCCCTGCAAGGCTCGCTATGTGGGCAGGGAAGCACTACGAGCATAACGGCGTTTCGGCAACGCCCGACGTTGCGGCGTTCACGGTGGATTATTGCGGCAGAGATATGTACACCCTGGCGGAGGAAATAAAGAAAATTTCCTACTACGCGCTCTCGCTCGGCAGAACCGAGGTCACGCTTGAAGACGTAAGGCGTGTGGGCGTGAACTCTACGGAATACGATACGTTTGCCTTTGCAAACGCGATCTGCGCCGGAAACAAGGACGGAGCGCTTAACATTTTGCTTGATATGAAGCGCAAAAAACAGGATCCCATAATGATTATGGGCGAGGTATCGAAAACGGTCTGCGATATACTGTCCGTGTCGATCCTGCTTTCCGACGGGCTCACCCTTGCGGAGATATCAAAAGCTCTTACGCTTCACGAATATAAGGTATCGAGACTTGCCAAGGCGGCGGCAAATATCCGCGATCCGCGTCGGCTGCTTGCCAAGTGCAGAGCGGCGGATCTCGATATAAAATCAATGTCCGACGGCTATATGGCGCTCGAAAAGCTGATTTGTACAATGTGACATTGTCAATACGACATAATAATATCTCAAATTTAGATTTGTATATTTTGACAAGTGCTGTGAGCCCGAGAGTTTTCCACACTTTCAACAGGGTTTTCAACACAAAAAAGCCTTGATTATCGGGCGTTTGGCGGATTTTCAACATTTGAAACGGAGTTTTCCACAAAAAATCTGTGGAAAACTCCGTTTTTGTTTTTGCCATAAAAAGCATCAAAAATACGTCGTTGTTTTTGTACAAAACAGAGATTTTAGCGATTTTTCTGCGACTACGACACGGATTTAATATTTTTAATTTTCGTTAAACTTGACGAGAACAAATATTTGATTTTTATAGAACGCGACATTTCGTTACGTTGTTGACAAACGCGCTCGTTTGTGGTATTATTATTTTGTTAGTATTTTAGAATTTATATAAAAAGGTATGAATATGACGAAGATTATAAAAAAATCAGTTCTGGCGGCCGCTTTCGTTCTTTTGATGCTCGTTGCGCTCGTGTCCTGCTCAAAGGACGACGGTACGCTTAAATACAAATCCGTTAAGGGCGGCTACGAGGTGGTCGGACTTTCCGACGAGTCCGCAAAGGATATAGTTATCCCCGAGAATATCGGGGGCCGGGCGGTAGTTTCTGTTGCCGATGGCGCGTTCAGAGGCACGGGCATTGAGAGCGTTTCCGTTCCCGCTACGGTCAAGAGCTTTGGGCTTAATGCGTTTGAGCTTTGCGCGTCCTTGGGAAGGGTGACTCTTGACTCTGCCGATAGCCTTGCCGATGCGAGCTTTGAGAATATGTATTCGAGTCCCCTGTGTCAAGGCGCGGAGCTTTACGTGGGCGATGCGCTCGTGACGGAGATCACTTTTTATGGCGAGAGCGTTGCCGATTACGCGTACGCGGGCTGCCGGAGTCTGCAGAGCGTGAAGCTTTCGGGGGTTAAGAGTGTCGGTATCGGCAGCTTTAACGGATGCGCGAGCCTTGCGAGTATTGATTTCGGCGCGAGTCTCGAGAGCATAGGCGCGTCGGCGTTCTCGGGTAATGCGACGGCTTCGTTAAATATCCCCGAAAGTGTTAAGAGCATTGGACACTCGGCTTTCTCGGGCAACACCGCGCTCGTGGACGCAGCTCTCCCCTCGGGCGTTACAGAGCTTTCCGACAGAGTGTTCTTTGGCTGCTCGTCGCTCCGAAATATAAATATTGATAATATAA
This sequence comes from uncultured Clostridium sp., assembly GCA_964567085.1. Taxonomy (GTDB): domain Bacteria; phylum Bacillota; class Clostridia; order Oscillospirales; family CAG-272; genus SVTX01. The sequence continues at coordinate 933 of CAZMKU010000082.1, read as the reverse complement.
CCGTCATCGGAATCGGCGCGTTTTACGATTGCGCGGCTCTTGAGAGCGTGAATATATCTGAGAAAACGAGCAAAATTGAAGAATACGCGTTCTATAATTGCGGCGGCTTGAAGAGCGTAAATATTCCCGAGAATTCTTCTCTGGAGGAGATCGGTGAGGCGGCGTTCCGCGGCTGCTCCGCGCTTGAAGCTATATATCTCGACCGCGCGAGCGGCTTGAAATCCATAGACAAGCAGGCATTTGAATACTGCGTATCGCTCCAAATCGTAACTCTTCCGTTCTCTCTCGAGACGCTTGGCGACTGGGCGTTTGCAAGCTGCCCGAGCCTGGAGCTTTACGAGTATAAGGGCGTGGGTTATATCGGAAACGACCGGAGCAAGTATATCCTTGCGTATAAGCTCGTGGACGAGGAGGAGACGAGCATCGTTATTGCTAACGGCGCGAAATTTATTCATCAGGGCGCGTTCCTGAATGCGAAAAACGTTACGAGCATTTCTATGTCGAGCGGCGTCGTTTCGATAGGCTCGCAGGCGTTCGCCTTCTGTACCTCGCTTGAAGAGATCGTTATCGCAAAGAGTGTGAGAAGCCTGGGCGACGGCGCTCTTATGGGATGCGTTTCTCTTGCGAAGCTCAGATTTAAGGGCACGAAGGAGCAGTGGACGGATTCCAAGAATGAGAATTACGTCAAGAGAGGCACGAATTGGAATTTTAATATCGGAAGCTATAAGATATATTACGGATAATACGGTGAATATAGCCCGCCGCGTACTGCGGCGGGCTATATTCATTATAATTATAAATGAAGATTTCCGTCGAATCTGGGTCGGATTTTACTATAAAACAAATTTTTTTAAAAAAATGCTTGACAAACACGTGATCTATCGTGTATAATATAGGATGTCATTGTGTAAAAGCGTAAATGGGCGCCCAAGT
>CAZMKU010000081.1:0-7715 GCA_964567085.1 uncultured Clostridium sp. | reverse complement strand
GGTTCAATCGCCAGAGTCATTCCCGCGAGCAATCTCGTTCCTCTGCCCGCCGTGCCGTAATTGGGAACGTCGGGAGACTGATGAAGCTCGGTGCCGATTCCGTGTCCGATATATCTCTTCACTGTGGAAAAGCCGTTCTCGGTAACGTGGGAATCTATCGCGTGTCCGATATCACCAAGTCTGTTGCCTGGACGAAGCTGCTCGATGCCACGGAAAAAGCTTTCACGAGTTACTTCGATAAGCTTCCCGACCTCGTCGCTTACATTACCTACGGGAATAGTTCTTGCGGCATCTCCGTGATAGCCTCGGTAAAGCGCGCCTACGTCAACCTTTACGATATCTCCGTTCTGAATAATTCTATTCTTCGAAGGAATACCGTGGATGACCTCGTCGTTTATGCTTATACAAGCGCTACCGGGAAATCCGCCATATCCGAGGAAGGAAGGCTTGGCACCCTGCGACTCGATATAATTTCTTATTATCTTGTCAAGCTCATAGGTGCTCATGCCCTCACGAATGCTATCTCGCGCAAGAAGCAGTGCTTCTCCCGTAATTCTGCCGGCGACCTTCATTATTTCGATCTGCGCCGGATTCTTCAACTGAATCATTCGTCTACCCCGAGTTTATCTCACGCCTCTACCTTGTCGAGAGCTGCGAGGACGAGGGCGGTTGTATCTGCAACCTCCTCCTGTCCTTCAACCGTCACAAGAATACCCTTTGCCGCATAGAAATCCTTCAGCGGCTCGGTCTGTGCGTGATAGGTTTTGAGTCTGTTTGCAACGGTTTCAGCCGCGTCATCATTTCTTACGTAAAGCTCGCTGCCGCACTTGTCGCACACGCCCTCAACCTTGGGGGGAATGTACTCAACGTGGTAGGAAGCGCCGCAAGAGCAAACTCTTCTTCCGCTCATTCTCGCGATTATCTTTTCGTCGGGAACCTCAAGGCTCAAAACCACGTCGATCTTAACGCCGAGAGTATCAAGAGCCTCTGCCTGAGGAATTGAGCGGGGGAAACCGTCAAGTATGAAGCCATTTCTGCAAGCTTCTGTCGAAAGATATTCCTTAATAATACCGATCACAACGTCATCGGGAACAAGCTTACCTGCATCGATATAGCTCTTTGCAGACAAACCAAGCTCTGTTCCGGCCTTGATCGCACCACGGAGAATATCTCCTGTTGCGATTGCGGGAATGTTGTACTTTTCAGAAATTTTAGCTGACTGTGTGCCTTTACCCGCGCCGGGAGCACCCATTAATATCAAATTCATGGTTTAACCTCCAAGTGATATTTACGTTGCGTCTCAATTAGTCAAGGAATCCCTTATAGTTACGCATTGTGAGCTGTGCCTCGAGCTCTCTGATCGTTTCAAGCGCAACGCCTGTTACGATGAGGAGCGAAGAACCGGAGAATGCAATACCCGAAATCGCACTCATATCAAGTCTAAAGCCTGCAATAGCGTTAGCAATAGAATCAATAGAAAGAATTGCATATACGATCATGGGAAGCACTGCGATCACAGCAAGGAAGAGCGCACCTATAAATGTTATTCTGTTAAGGATCTTCTGAATGTAATCCTTTGTGGGCTTACCGGGTCTGATACCGGGAATTGCGCCACCGTTGTTTCTGATATTATTTGCAACCTCAACGGGGTTGAAGGAGATCATAATATAGAAGAATGCGAATGCAACAAGCAAGATTGCGAACAATAAGATATAAAGACCGTTGCCTTGGTCGAAGCCGCTAAGAACGCTATTAAGCTTCTGTACCCATTTAGCCTCTGCGTTCGCCGTGAACATTGTGATCGTAGCAGGAATTGATACGATCGCATTGGCAAAGATGATAGGCATAACGCCCGCCATATTGAGCTTCAAGGGAAGGCTGGACGACTGACCGCCGTACATCTTTCTTCCAACTACTCTCTTTGCATACTGAACGGGGATTCTTCTCTCGGAGTTTGTAAACCAAACTACGAAGTAAACCGCTGCAACAACGATTGCAACGAGAAGGATCGCGAGTGCAGGACCGATGATCATAGAAGCGTGGAAGCCTTCAGACACATAGTTGAAGGGATAAGAAGCAAGGCTCCAGAGACTCGCAATCGTGGTGGGAATACCTGAAAGGATGTTAACGAAGAGGATAATGGAAATACCGTTACCGATACCCTTTTCGTTGATCTTTTCAGCAAGCCACATAACGAGAGCCGCACCTGCGCAATAGCAAGCAATAATTGTTACGAACTGCAAGCCTGCGCCATTCTTGAAAATCTCACCAATGTTAAATTTCGTTGTTAGGTTGCCGTTTGCCCAAGTATAGCCTGAGCTGGAAACGGTGCAAAGTGTTGTCATACCGTAGCTCATGATCATCATCGTATAACCGAAGGATGTGATGAGCGCGAGTACAACGGTTACGATTCTTGTAATCGCAGAAATCTTCTTCTTACCCTCCTCGCCGTTCTTGGAAAGCTCTTCGAGCTTCGGAATGGCGATCGTAAGAAGCTGCATTACGATGGATGCTGTAATGTAGGGAGATACCGAAAGAGCAAACAACGTTGCCTGTGACATTGCGCCACCCGAGAGGATACTCAAATATTCAAGTACCGTGCCGGAAATGGTTTCTGCATACTGTGTTGTAGCTGCGGGATTGATCCACGGAACCATAATGCTTGCGCCAAGTCGGTAAAGGATAACGATAATTAATGTGAAGAGGAGCTTTGTTTTGAGCTCGGGTGTCTTCCAAGCATTTTTTAACGTCTGAAACATCCTTATACCTCCTCTGCCTGTCCACCTGCTGCTGTAATCTTTTCCTTTGCTGTTGCGGAGAAGACGTTTGCCTTAACGGTTACGTTCTTTGTAAGCTCGCCGTTGCCGAGAACCTTGAGACCGTCCATAGGCTTACGGATGATCTTAGCAGCGAGGAGAGCGTCCATATCAACAACTGCGCCGTTTTCGAACTTATCGTTGATTGTCTGAACGTTTACGATAGCATAGTTTGTAGCAAACTTATTATTGAAGCCTCTCTTAGGATGCTTTCTGTAAAGCGGGATCTGACCGCCTTCAAAACCGGGTCTTACACCGCCGCCTGAGCGAGCGTTCTGACCCTTATGTCCCTTACCTGCGGTCTTACCGTTACCGGAACCGGGGCCTCTGCCCTTTCTGTAAGCGGACTTTGCGGAACCCTCAGCGGGTCTGAGTTCATTAAGTTTCATTACTCTGTACCTCCTATTAGCCTTCTACAGTTTCAACTGTAACGAGGTGAGCGATGACTTTAATCTTGCCTGCAAGAACTGCGTCATCAGCGTGTACAATGCTGTCGCCGATCTTCTTAAGACCGAGAGACTGTGCAGTTGCCTTCTGGTTAGGCTTGGAGCAAATGAGACTCTTTACAAGTGTTACCTTTTTCATAGTCATTCTCCTCCTTAACCCTTAACCTGCTCAACGCTAATTTCGCGTATCTTAGCAACTTCTTCAGCTGTACGGAGTTCCTTCAAGCCTTCGATCGTTGCCTTAACAACGTTTGTGGGGTTGTTGGAACGGAGGCACTTTGCTCTGATATTGGAAATACCAGCTGCCTCGAGAACAGCTCTTACCTTACCGCCCGCGATAATACCTGTACCGAGCGCGGCGGGCTTGAGAAGCACCTTACCTGCACCGAATACACCTGTAACTTCGTGGGGAATTGTTGTTCCCTTAAGGGAAACTGTAATCATATTCTTCTTTGCGTCTTCAATACCCTTGCGGATCGCCTCGGGTACTTCAGCTGCCTTACCAAGACCTACGCCAACGTGACCGTTGCCGTCACCTACTACCATGAGAGCAGCAAAGCGAGCGATACGACCACCCTTAACAGTCTTGGAAACACGGTTCAGCGAAACGAGCTTTTCTGTAAGCTCTACTTCTGCCGGATTAAATTTCTGTGCCATTTCTGGTTTCCTCCTGAAAAATGTTCAAATAAATGTGTTTGAACAGTGTACAAACCGGTTACTAATCCAAAGCTGGATCAGAACTTCAAGCCGCCCTCGCGAGCGCCGTCAGCCAATTCCGATACACGTCCGTGATATACATAGCCGCCTCTGTCGAAAACGACTTCTGTGATGCCCATAGCTACTGCCTTTTCCGCAAGTGCCTTACCTACCTCGCGAGCAGCAGCCTTGTTACCGCCGTTGCCCTCAAAGGAAGCGCCGTAAGTAGAAGCGGAAACCAATGTCGTGCCTGCTACGTCGTCAATGATCTGCGCGGAAATATTCGCATTAGAGCGATATACGCAAAGACGGGGACGAGCCGCAGTACCTGAAATCTTTGCTCTGACTCTCTTATGTCTCTTAAGGCGAGCCTTATTGCTGTCTTTTCTTGATACCATTTTACTCCACTCCTTTCATTATTTACCAGTCTTACCGGCTTTACGACGAACGTACTCGTCGATGTAACGAATTCCCTTACCGTGATAGGGCTCGGGAGGACGCTTGCTTCTGATAACAGCTGCCATCTGACCAACTGCCTGCTTATTAGCACCGCTTACTACGATGATAAGACCGCCGTTGACCTTTTCAGTTGTCATCTTGTCGATACCGAGAGCCTTGATCTCTGCTTCGTTAGGAACAGAAAGTGTTACCTCATCAGTATCGGAGATAATATACTTATCCTGGGGAAGTCCGCTTGTAGGAACAAGGGAGTAACCAAGGAAAAGCTGAAGGTTCTTACCAACCTTAACTGCCTTGTAACCAACGCCCATGATCATAAGGATCTTCTGGTAGCCTACGTGTACGCCTGTGATCATATTCTGGATAAGAGCACGTGTGAGGCCGTGTACGCTTCTGTCTTCCTTTTCGTCTGTGGGACGTGTTACTACGATCTGATTGTTCTCAATTGTGATTGTCATTCTGGGGCTGAAGGACTCCGTGAGTGTGCCCTTGGGACCCTTTGCGGTAAGTGTATTACCGTTCTGTGTTACTGTTACACCTGCGGGAATTGTGACAGGCATTCTACCAATTCTTGACATATTAGTATACCTCCTATCAATTACCAAACAAACGCGAGAACCTCGCCGCCAACCTTAAGTGCGCGAGCCTTCTTGTCTGTCATGATACCCTTAGATGTGGAAACAATTGCGATGCCGAGACCGTTCATAACCTTGGGCATATTTTCATAGCCAACGTAGATTCTAAGACCGGGCTTGGAAACGCGCTTGAGACCTCTGATAACCTTTGTCTTACCAAGGTACTTGAGTGTTACTCTGATCGTACCCTGCTTGCCATCCTCGATCACCTCGTAGCTCTTGATGTAGCCTTCTTCAACGAGAATGTCTGCGATGGACTTCTTCATGTTGGATGCAGGAATGTCAACAGTTGCATGCTTAGCGTTGCTAGCATTTCTGATTCTTGTGAGCATATCTGCAATAACATCGGACATTTGCATTTTTCTTTCCTCCTGATGCAAGTTAAATTTTTTCTTGCTGCCGTAAACGGCGGCGTACCGACGGTTAAGTCCAACGAAGGTCTTCCCTCCGATTAACTTCCTTTCGGTAGTGGGGGTACTCGCAAGCCAGAGAGTGCGCGGCGCTATGCCGCATATCTCCGACTCCGAACCTGTTTATTTTATTACGCTTACGCGAATAAAAATCTTTAAATTACCAGCTTGCTTTCTTTACGCCGGGAATTTCGCCCTTGTATGCAAGGTTTCTGAAGCAAATACGGCAGATACCATACTTACGCATGTAAGCGTGGGGACGACCGCAGATCTTGCATCTGTTGTACTCTCTTGTGGAGTACTTCTGGGGCTTCTGCTGCTTGAGTATCATCGCTGTCTTAGCCATTATCTATACCTCCGATTATTTAGCGAAGGGAGCGCCCATAAGTGCGAGGAGCTCTCTTGCTTCGTCGTCTGTCTGCGCTGTTGTTACAAAGCAGATATCCATACCGCGGATCTTATCTACCTTATCGTACTCGATTTCAGGGAATATAAGCTGTTCCTTGAGACCGAGGGAGTAGTTACCGCGACCATCGAAAGCGTTGGGATTGATACCCTTGAAGTCACGAACTCTGGGAAGAGCAAAGTTGAAGAGTCTGTCCATGAATTCGTACATCTTTTCACCGCGGAGTGTTACCTTCGCGCCGATCTTCATTCCCTCACGGAGCTTGAAGTTCGCAACGGACTTCTTGGCGTATGTGGGAACTGCCTTCTGACCGGAAATTATTGTAAGGTCGTTGATGATAGCATCGATTACCTTGGAGTTGTCCTTTGCATCACCCGCGCCAATGTTGATAACGATCTTATCGAACTTGGGGATCTGCATTACGCTCTTGTAAGCGTACTTCTTCATAAGGGCGGGAGCAACCTCGGCCTTATACATTTCATTAAGTCTAGCCATTGTCATTTCCCTCCTTAATCAAACTTGTGACCGCAGTTCTTTGTGGAACAAACGCGGATCTTCTTGTCACCGTCTACAACGACGTGTGTTCTGACACCCTTACCGCACTTAGGGCAGTAAAGAGCAACCTTGGATGCGTACATAGCGCCTTCAGCATCGATGATGCCCGAAACGTCGCCCTGACGGCGAGCCTTTACGTGCTTCTTGATCATGTTAGCGCCCTTAACGATTACCTTGCCTTCCTTGGGGGAAACTGCGATTACCTCGCCCTTTACGCCCTTGGAGCTACCGGAGAGAACTACAACGGTATCGCCTGTCTTAATATGAAGCTGTGCCATTTTTCGTTACCTCCAATTAAAGTACTTCGGGAGCGAGGGAAAGGATCTTCAAGAAGTCCTTCTCTCTGAGCTCTCTTGCCACAGGACCAAATATACGTGTTCCTCTGGGTGTCTTATCTTCTTTAATAATTACGGCTGCGTTCTCATCGAACTTGATGTAAGAACCGTCTGCGCGCTTTGCGCCGTGTGCGCTTCTTACGATTACAGCCTTTACAACGTCGCCCTTCTTAACCATACCGCCGGGGATTGCCTTCTTTACAGAGCAAACCACGATATCACCGATGTTTCCGTATCTACGGCCTGTACCGCCGAGAACACGAATACACATCAATTCCTTAGCACCGGTATTGTCGGCAACTTTCATTCTTGACTGCTGCTGAATCATGTTTTTTCCTCCTACTGTTTCGAGTACGCTTCGACGTACCTACTATTCGAATTCTTATTACTTAATTTTAAGGTCTAATTACTTAGCCTTTTCGATTACTTCAACAACTCTCCATCTCTTTGTCTTGGAAAGAGGTCTTGTTTCCATAATCTTTACCTTGTCACCGATGCCACAAACGTTGTTCTCGTCGTGAGCGTGAACCTTAAGAGTGTGCTTGATGATCTTACCGTAAACGGGATGCTTAACGTTGTCCTCGATAGCGATTACAACAGTCTTGTCCATCTTGTCGCTGACAACCATGCCAACTCTTACTTTTCTGAGTGTATCTCTCTGTTCTGTCATGACTGTCCCTCCTTATGCGTTCTTCTCATTGAGAACTGTCATTACACGAGCAATATCACGCTTAACCTCTGTGATCTTGTGGGGGTTTTCAAGCTGATTTACTGCGTGCTGGAAACGGAGGTTGAAAAGCTCTTTCTTAAGTTCTGCAAGCTTTGCATTGAGCTGTTCAGTTGTCATTGCCTTGATCTCATTAACTTTCACGAGCTTATGCCTCCTTACTTTCTTCTTTTACCATGAACTTTCTCTTGATAGGAAGCTTGTGGCTTGCAAGACGAATAGACTCACGC
>CAZMKU010000080.1:0-7962 GCA_964567085.1 uncultured Clostridium sp. | reverse complement strand
TCAGGCATCGTTAACCTCGAGGCTCACATTGATAATATTCACAAGTACGGACTTCCCGTAGTCGTTGCGCTCAACAGATTTGATACGGATACCGATGCTGAAATCTCATATATTCGCGAGATTTGTCGTGAAAAGGACGTTGACGTTGCCCTCTCCGACGTGTTCGCAAGAGGCAGTGACGGCGGTATTGAGCTTGCAGAAGCGGTGGTCGAGGCTTGTGAGAAGCCTGCTGATTTCAAATTTATTTATGATGACGATATGACGATAGTTGAAAAGATAGAGGCGGTTGCAACAAGAATTTACGGCGCTGACGGAGTTGTTTTCGAATCTGCGGCAAAGAAGCAGCTCGCGGATATTATCGCGCTTTCCCCCGAATACTCGAAGTTCCCCGTTTGTATGGCAAAAACACAGTATTCCCTTTCCGACGACGCGACAAAGCTCGGCAGACCCTCGGGATTCAACATTACGGTTCGCGAGGTCAAGCTCTCGGCGGGCGCAGGCTTTATCGTGGTTCTGACGGGCGCTATTATGACTATGCCCGGTCTTCCCAAGATCCCCGCTGCTAATAATATTGACATCGACGATAACGGAAACACGATTGGACTTTTCTGATATGAACTTACCATTTTCTATAAATACGACCGCAGTTGAGGAGACCGAAAGAGTCGGCCGTGAGCTTGCGGAATATATGCTTGCGGCAGGCGCGCCGAATTTCGTCGCTATGTACGGCGATCTCGGTGTGGGCAAGACAGCATTCGTTAGAGGATTCTGTAGTGTGTTCTCCCCGAACGCTCTCGTTCGCTCTCCGACGTTCGCACTTGTGAATGACTACCGTTGCGACAAGTCGGTGGCGCGAAAGCATATCTATCACTTTGATATGTACAGAATCGGCGGCGAGGACGACCTGTATTCGATCGGATTTTACGATTATCTCGACAGTGGCGAGATCTGTATCGCCGAGTGGTGCGAGCTTATTCCCTTTGCGCTTCCTGACGAGTACATTAAGGTACGCATCGAAAAAACCGACAATGCCGACGGTCGAAAAATTGAAATTACCCTAAACTAACATATTTTAACGGAGAAATAAATGAAAATTTTAGGCCTTGACAGTACCGCCAACGTTTGCACGGCGGCGATCTCGTGCGATGATAAGCTTATCGCAGAGATGACTGTTAACATTGGCAACACTCACAGTGAGACACTGTTGCCCTTGATTGAACAGATTTTGAAATTATCACAGACGGATATAAACGAAATTGAGCTTTTTGCGGCAAGCATAGGCCCCGGCTCATTTACGGGTGTCAGAATCGGCGCGGCGACCGTCAAGGGACTCGCTTTCGGCAAAAATATTCCCTTGTGCGAGGTCTCGACTCTTGAGGCCTTGGCGGAAAATCTTTCTTGCTTTGACGGAATTCTCTGTCCCGTTATAAACGCTCGCAGAATGCAGGTTTATAATGCGATATTCTCTTGCAAGGACGGTAAGATCACAAGACTTACTCCCGACAGAGCGATCTCGGTCGAGGAGCTTGATGGCGAGCTTTCGGCATACGGAGAACCGATTTATCTTTCGGGCGACGGATACGATATTTGCAAATCCAACTTTAAGCTTGCAAAAACAATGGATACGCAGCCCAAAATGAGAATGCAGAGTGGATACAGTGTTTGTCTTTGCGCAAAGAAAATGTATAATGATGGAAAAACCGTTACAGATAAGGAGCTTTCCCCCTCTTATCTTCGACTTTCGCAGGCTGAACGCGAAAGAAACGAGAAGCTGAACCAAGGCGTTAAATTTTAATTTGTGAGGATAAACTAAAATGGCAAACAAAAAAATCGTAGTTGGCTGCGATCACGCGGCACTCGAACTCAAAAATAAGGTTATAGCTCATTTGAACACAAGAGGCTTTGACGTTTGCGACGTTGGCACTTATACGAGTGACTCCTGTAATTATCCCGATTACGCCTCTGCGGCTTGCAAGAAATTACAGAACGGCGATGCCGAGCTTGGAATCCTTATTTGCGGCACGGGAATCGGTATGTCTATGGCTGCGAACAAGCATCGCGGAATTCGCGCGGCTTGCTGTTCGGATACCTTTTCCGCGAAGGCTACTCGCGAGCATAATAACGCGAACGTGCTTTGCTTTGGCGAGCGCGTGGTTGGCGCGGGTCTTGCGCTTCAGTTAGTCGATATTTTCGTTGACACCGACTATCTTGGCGGCAGACACGAGGCGAGAGTTCAGATGCTCACGGATATTGAAAACAACAACCTTTAATCCGAAAGGAATGCTTTATGGCTAACACTACAAAGAAAATCGTTGAGCTTATCCGCGCAGTTCGCGGAAAGCCCGCTATAAAAAACTTTACCTCGGGCGTAATTCTTGCCGCAGGCTCGTCCACAAGAATGGGAAATGACAAGAGAAAGCAGTTCATTGAGCTTGACGGTATGCCCATTGTTGCAAGAACTATACTTGAGTTTGAAAAGGCGTCCTGTATTCACGAAATAATCGTGGTTGCTCGCGAGGACGAGATAGATCTGTATTCCGACTTCCCCGAAAAATACAATTTGAAGAAGCCTATTCGTGTAATAGCGGGCGGCGAAACAAGACAGGAATCCGCAAGATTCGGCTCTGACTGTGTCTCTGACAGGTGTAAATTTATCTGCATACACGACGCGGCAAGATGTCTTATAACTGCAGAGCTTATTGACAAGGCGTGCCACGGCGCGTATCTGCACGGAAACGCCGCGCTTGCAATCAAGGCGACCGATACCGTTAAGATCATCGAGAAAAATCATTTTGTCGAGTCAACTCCCGAGAGAAGATTCTCGTATCTTGCGCAGACTCCCCAGGTGTTTACGATGAACGCTTATCGCGCGGCGGCATATATTGCGCGCGACGAAAAGATTGAGGCGACCGACGACTGTATGCTTCTTGAGCACCTCGAAATTCCCGTGAAGCTTATCGAAGGCTCTCGAGAGAATATAAAGATAACCGAGCCTTGCGATATAATTTATGCCGAGGCGATACTCAAATCAAGAAAAGAGCGTGAGGACAAATGAGAATAGGACACGGATATGACGTTCACAGGCTCGTTCCCGACAGAAGGCTTATAATCGGCGGAGTTGATATTCCCTATGATAAGGGCTTGCTCGGACATTCGGATGCGGACGTGCTTGCGCACGCTATAATGGATTCGATTCTCGGCGCGCTCGCTCTCGGTGATATTGGCAAACATTTTCCCGACTCGTCCAATGAGTTTCTCGGAATCAGCAGCATTGTTCTACTAAAAAGAGTTGCAGAAATTATGACCTCCAAGGGATACAAAATTTCAAATATTGACGCGACGGTCATAGCGCAGGCGCCGAAAATGTCTCCATTTATTGAACAGATGCGCAAAAATATCGCAGACGCCCTGTCTGCTGATATTTCTGATGTAAATATCAAGGCAACGACTGAAGAAAAGCTTGGCTTTACAGGCGAGGGGCTTGGCATTTCTGCTCATGCGGTTTGTCTTATCAAAAAGGCATAAAAATGTCCCTCGTGACGAGGGACGTATATAAAATGCTCGGAATACCGCAAAAAATCCCCAAACTTCCCTGCTTTTAATTAATTTATGGCAGCATCCGAACATACTTTATACTGCCATAATATGACAAAATACGACAAATATCCACTTATAAATAAAAATTAGAAAGGAATGAATATAATGACGTTTATTGCTCCATCACTTCTTGCGGCTGATTATTCGAGACTTGAATCAGAAATAAAAAGAGTTGAAGAAGCAGGCGCGGAATATTTACATCTCGATATAATGGACGGAGCCTTCGTGCCGAATATTTCATTTGGTCCCGAGCTCGTTTCATCTATAAGAAAATGCACTGGTATGTTCTTTGACGTGCATCTGATGATAAAGCGTCCCGAGAGATATATTGACCGCTTCGTTAAGGCGGGCGCGGATATTATCACGGTGCATTACGAGGCCTGCGAAAATCCTATGTCTGTAATTCATCTTATTCATTCTTATGAGATGAAGGCGGGAATAGCGATCTCGCCCAACACTCCCGTTGACGTTCTGTTCCCTCTCGTCAATCATATTGATATGGCGCTTATAATGACGGTAGAGCCAGGCTTTGGCGGTCAGGCGCTCATTCCCGACTGCCTTGACAAGGTTCGCAGCCTTCGCAAGTACTGCGCTGAGCGCGGAATAGAGCTTGATATTGAGGTTGACGGCGGAATAAATGCCGATAACGTTTCACTTTGCACGTCAGCGGGCGCGAATATTATCGTTGCGGGCTCCGCAATCTTTAAGGCAAAGAAGCCGAGAACGGTGATTTCAGCTATGCGCGAGGCAGCGGTGACAAATCCGTTTATTCTTTGATCACGGGCTCAATATTGAATTTTTCAAGCCAGGTGTGAACAAGAAATAACAGTCGTAAGGTTTCTTCATCCTCTTCGCTACATAGTAATGACCTCACCCTGTCCTTATCAATCAAAAGGTTTATCTTATATTCGGAATTTGATACGATCTCGTTTAGTTTTTGCTTAATTGATCTGTCAAATTCCGAATTTGTTTTTATTTTCGAGCCGCAATTACATTTATCGACCCCACGCTCGAGACTGCTCAGGTTGTTATAGTAATATTCAAAGATATCGTTGTCGGCAAACGCATATTTAATTGGTAAGGAATAGTGATCTGCTATTTTCTCATTATATTTGAGCTTGCACGGAGTATTATATAAGTAATACATACACATCTTGATGCGGTTGCGCGAGGCTCTTTCGTCTTCATCAAACGTAAACGCCCTCTTGGAGCTCTCGAATATTTCGGATAACCAATTAAAGCCTTCGAGAGCGTTGACAACATCCTTTTTGAAAAATTCTATGCTCTTGTACGGGTCGGCTATCCACGGAAAAAAGCTTTTTATATATCCGTCGTCGTTAAACGTAAAGGCATCGCAGCCGATTCTGGAAAGCATTGGAGCCCCGTTTTCCGCAGATTTGATTTTCACAAGATTGGAAGCAAAATACGGCGCCTCGGTTATCTCGACGGATTTTTCAAGATCATCGACCGTAATGTCTCTGTCTGGAAAACAGTCCTCAATGAATACTTGCTCGCAAGTCTTAATATCAGAACTGCAGATTATATTTTGGCAGAGCTTTGGAGACTTAAAAATATGATACCTCTTTTGCATAATATTGCACGACGCGTCCGCGCGACAGTCAATATACGCGCAAAAGCCTGCTTGAAGCTCGTAGATATTCTCAAAAAGCGTTTTGTTTTCAACTGTACCGCCCGACAAAAACAAAATCTGCCATAAGCCGAATTTGTCAAGGCGAGGTGTGATTTCTCTCTGCGACAATATCCCTTTGATCGACGATGAAAAAATTATTTTCTCATTATTGACGTACGAAAAATACAATGGCTTTATACCGAGTCTGTCTCGAGCCATAAATATTTTCGGAGAATAAGCGTCGTTTTCAAATATGCTTTCGGAATATATAACGTATGCGAATTTGCCGTTGAGCCTTTGGGGAGAAAAGCCGCCCCATAAAATATACGACCATGCGGCTATCGCACCATAGTTTTCTTCATTTACGGGAACGAATCCAAGCTCGCTCGCAATTGATTTTACAAGCTCGGCGGAATTATAAATAATTCCGTCAAAGACGAAGGTATACCTGACGTTTTTATATATAACGGTCGGCGGTGAATAATCCCTTCTGTTGCACGAAAGTCCAATGTATACGTTATGTCTGTTGGTGTGTGAAAACATAAATCTGCGCTCAAACGTTATACCGTTCGCGTATGTAAGCTTTAAAAAATCCTCGGTAAGACAATTTCTGCCATAGTTTATAATACCGCAAATTGAGGACATATCCACCTCCGCTGTGCTCAAAAACTTTATCACTGAACAGTATATGTCAAATTTTCAAAAATAGTAAAAAATAAACGCGCAGACTGAAATTTCAGTCTGCGCGCATATTTATTTGATTTATTTGATCATAGCAGCAATAACTTTGTCTGCAGCATTCAAGGCGTCGCCGATCTTGTCAACGTCAGCACCGCCTGCCATAGCGTTATCGGGACGTCCGCCGCCCTTACCGCCTGTGATAGCCGCAACCTGACCCGCAAGCTTACCCGCGTGAACACCTGCCGTAACTGCATCCTTACCTGCCGCAGTAACGAAATTGAGCTTTCCGTCGTTTGTAACAGCCAAAACCACAACCGCATCACCGTGCTCGGACTTGATCTTGTCCGTCATATTTCTTGCAACGTCAACCGTTACGTTCTGGAGATGTGATTTGATAAGCTTTACTCCCTTGACCTCAACAGCACCTGCGAAAAGGTTATCCGTCATACCCGATGCGATCTTCGCATTAAGTCTGTCGATCTCCTTCTTTGCCGCTGAAAGCTCGCTCTGAAGAGCTACTGCTCTCTTTGCGATCTCGTGAGAGTTTGCAACCTTAAGCTCCTTCGCTGTATCGTTGATGAGATTATCCTTCTGCGCGATAAGCTCAAGAACGCCTGTACCTGTAACTGCCTCAATTCTTCTTACACCTGCTGCAACGGAGGATTCGGAGATGATCTTGAAAAGACCGATCTTACCCGTGTTATCGCAGTGTGTACCGCCGCAAAGCTCTGTTGAGAAGTCACCCATCTTAACCATACGAACGATTTTACCGTACTTTTCACCGAAGAGCGCCATAGCGCCGTTTGCTCGCGCGGTTTCAATGTCGGTTTCTATCATCTGAATGGAATTAGCAACCAAAATATTAGCATTTACAAGCGCCTCAACCTTTGCGATCTCCTCACTTGTGAGCGGTGCGAAATGCGTGAAGTCAAATCTGCAGACCTTTTCGTTAACGTAAGAGCCTGCCTGCTCAACGTGAGTACCGAGAATCTTACGCAGAGCCGCCTGAAGCAAGTGAGCAGCAGAGTGATTTCTCATAATCGCGTTACGTCTGGAATCATCGATGTCAGCCACAACCGTATCGCCAACGCTAACCTCGCCATTTGCAATCGTACAAAGGTGAATATAAACTCCGTCTGTTTTCTTTGTATCGTAAACGTTTGCTATAAAGCCCTCAGCGTATATCGTACCCGTATCGCCAACCTGACCGCCGCCTTCACCGTAGAAGGGCGTTCTGTCAAGGATAATCGTAACGTCGCCCTCGTTTGCGGAGTCGACCGCGCCGTTATCCGTGAGTATTGCAAGAACCTTGGCTTCACTTCTATATTCCGTGTAGCCTGTAAATTCTGTTTTGGGAAGGTCGGAAAGCAAGGACTTTGAGGACTCGTCCCAGCCGCCGATGTTGGAGCGAGCGTCTCGCGCTCTCTGTCTTTGCTTGAGCATAAGCTCGTTAAAGGTAGCCTCATCTATCTCAATGTTGCTTTCAGCAGCGATCTCACGTGTAAGATCGATCGGGAAGCCAAACGTATCGTAAAGCTTAAATACGTCCTCGCCCGAGATCACGTTAGCGTTTTCTGCAAGTGCGCCGCGGATCATATTGGAAAGAATGGAAAGACCTGCGTCAACCGTTGCGTCGAATCTGTCCTCCTCCATAGAAATAACCTTGAGAATATAATCTCTCTTTTCCTCGAGCTCGCGGTACGCGTTGCAGGACTCGTTTATAGAAACAGAAACTGTATCTACGAGGAAAGAATGATTTATGCCGAGAAGCTTACCGTGGCGGCAAGCGCGGCGGATAATTCTGCGAAGAACGTAGCCACGTCCCTCGTTAGAAGGAATAACGCCGTCAGCAATCATAAACATCGCGCTTCTGGAGTGGTCTGTGATAACACGGATAGAAATATCGTTCTTCGCGTTGTCGCCGTAATTTTTACCCGAGATCTCGGAGACCTTATCGATTACCTTGCGGATAGTGTCAACCTCGAACATATTGTCAACGCCCTGCATAACGCAAGCAAGTCTTTCAAGACCCATACCCGTATCAATATTCTTCT